>JAXHTF010000070.1 GCA_034211275.1 Acidobacteriota bacterium | reverse complement strand
TCCCGATCTATCTCATTCCGTTTCTCGAGGAGCGTTTCCAGGTGCGCCTACCGCGGGAAGCCTCCAAGGCGGAGGATCACGTGGTGATCTTCGGCTTCGGGGCGGCGGTGGAGAGCCTGATCGAGGAGCTGGGCCGGGCCGGAGTGGAGACGCTGGTGGTGGAGGAGGACGAGGCGCAGGCCCGGCAGCTGGCGGAGTCGGGATACCGGCTGATCCATCGCCGCCTGGAGGACGGCGCTTTGGAAGCTTCCAATCTGCTGCGGGCGCGGGCGTTGATCGCCAACGATACGGACGCCGGCAACGCCGCCATCACCGTCGCCGCCCGCCAGTTGGGCTTCGAGGGCGAGATCCTGGTGATGGTGGAGGAGCCCCTGCACCGGCGGCCTCTCAATCTGGCAGGAGCCACGGCGGTGTATACGCCGCGACACATCTTAGGGGCGGCGTTGGCAGCCCGGGCCAGCCGCCGGATCAGCCCGCGACTCTCGGGCTTCGAGCACATTTCGCCGATCCTGCAGGTGCAGGAAGTGCGGCTCCAGGCCCATAGTGAGCTGGTGGGCAAGACCCTGGCGGAGGCGAGTCTGGGAGCCGAGACCGGGGCTACGGTCATCGGCCAGTGGGTGGAGGGGGAGCTGCAGGCGCCGGCGACCCAGGACATGGTGCTGGTGCCGCGAGGGATCCTGGTGGTGGTGGGGTCGGAGGAGAGCATCGAGCAGCTGGTGGACCTGGCCTCCGGCACAGTGACGCTGAACCGCGAGGGCACCTTCTTGGTGGGAGGCTACGGTGAGGTAGGGCGCAAAGTGGCGCAGCTGCTGCGGGACGCCGGGGAGGAAGTGCTGGTGATCGACCGCAAGGAAGGCGAGGGCGTCGACGTGGTGGGGGACGTTCTCGATAGCGACGTGCTGGAAGCCGCTGGTGTGGCCGACGCCAAGGCGGCAATCCTGGCTCTGGACTCGGACTCCATCACCCTCTTCGCCACGGTCATTCTCAAGGAGATGGCTCCAGAGCTGCCGATCATCGCCCGGGTCAACCACGGAGCCTACGTCAGCCGCATTCACGCCGCCGGCGCCGAGTTCGTCCTCTCCATCAGCCAAGTTTCCGGGCAGGTGCTGGCGCGGCGCCTGCTGGGGGAGGAGGCGGTGCAGGTCAATCCCCAGCTCAAGGTGGTGAAGATCTCCGCCGAGGGGTTGGACGGTCGCCATCCCTCGGATCTCAGCCTGCGCCAGCGCACCGGCTGCTCGGTGGTGGCGGTAGAGCGCCGCGGCGAGGTGGTGATGCGGGTGGATCCGGACTTCCGCTTCGAGGCGGAGGACACGATCTATCTCTGCGGCAGCACCGAGGCGGTACGCAGCTTCCGGGATCACTTCGGGGGATCGAAAAAGAGAGGCTCTTAGGAGCCCTGGCGCAGCTCCTCCAGCTTGCGCTCCCGGCCCTCTTCGATGCGCTGGCGCTCCGCCCGATAATCCCGTTCCAGCTCTTCCAGCTCCGTGGAGCTCTGCGCCTTGCCCCGGCTCTGCCGGTGCATGATCTCCAGCTCCGCCAGCCGGGCTTCGGCCTTGCTGCGGACTTCCGCCATGGCGTTGCGGGTCTCCTCACTGAGGGAGTCCTGGCGCGGGCGTTCGATGCCCCGGCCCTCCATTTTCTCGAGGGCGAGCTCGTAGGCGGATTTCATACTGCTGTTCTCTGGGTCGTTGGGGGTGGTATCACTCATGGCAATGGATCTCCTATTTCGTCTCCCGAGCCTAGCAGCCCGTGGTAAAAGTCGAGCCGCGCTGCGAGCGGTCCTTTTCCGCCGAATCTTCGTTCGAAAACCTCGCCGATACCCGCATCGCCTGCGGTTTTCCGGCCTTGATTCGGCGAAAAATTGCTCGCTCTCGCTGGCGTCTGACTTTTGCCACGGGCTGCTAGTGGCAGCGCTCACCATCTGCCAACCTGGCACGATGGAAGCTCCAGGACTAGCTCCAAGTTATGCCTTTCCAGGCCCGGTGTCGAGTCGAACGGGCCGTTCCCGGGTCCTTGGGTCGCGCCCTCGAAAGGGCGCTTCGACCGGTATGTTTTTTGCTATTTTCACTTCGCCAGGCGCGTCTCGCCAGGCCCGTTTCGTCAGACTCGTTTCGATAGGGGGATGAAGCGACCATGATCGAAGCCCACAACCTATCCCGGCGCTACGGCGATTTCACCGCCGTGGATCGCGTCTCCTTCGCTGTGGAGGAGGGCGAGATTTTGGGCATTCTCGGCCCCAACGGCGCCGGCAAGACCACCACCATCCGTATGATCACCGGTTTTCTGCCGCCCACCGAGGGCAGCGTGCGGGTTGCCGGACGGGATCTCTTCGACGGCGCCGAGCCCCGAGGGGATATCGGCTATCTGCCGGAGAATGTGGCCCTCTACCCGGAGATGCGGGTACGGGAGTATCTCGCCTACCGGGCGCGGCTCCAGGGGCTCACCGGCGGGAGCGCCCGGCGCGCCATCGGCGAGGTGCTGGAGCGCTGTTTGTTGGAAGACGTGGCGCGGCAGATCATCGGCACCTTGAGCAAGGGCTACCGCCAGCGGGTGGGGTTGGCCACCGCCATCCTCCACCAGCCCCGGGTGCTGGTGTTGGACGAGCCGACGGTGGGGCTCGATCCGCGGCAGATCATCGCCATCCGCGAGCTCATCCGGGAGTTGGGACGGCGGCACACCCTGCTGCTCTCTACCCACATCCTGCCGGAGGTGGAGCTGCTCTGTGATCGTTTGCTGATCCTCGACGGCGGCCGGGTGGTGGATCAGGGCACGCCGGCGCGGCTGCGCCGCCGTTGGATGGGCGCCCGGGAGTTGCGGGTCACCCTGGATGGCGCGCCGCCGGAGGCCGGCGAGGCGCTGGCAGCGCTGGAGGGAGTGGCGGCGGCGGAGCCGCTGGACGAGGAGAGAGCTTCCGGTGAGCCCCGGCAGAAGCCCACCGGACGCTGGCGGATCCACTGTCGGCCGGAGGACGGTGCCACCGATGGAGGGGCGGATCCGCGGCGCCAGATCTTCGAGCTGGCGGTGGCTCGGGGTTGGGTGCTGCTGGAGCTCAGCGAGCAGCGGGCGTCGCTGGAAGATGTCTTCGTGCGCCTCACGACCCATGACACGGCCATCCGCGACGAGACTACCCGCGCAGAGGCTACCGCGGGGCCTGAAGAGGACAGCGCCGCCGAAGAGGAGGATCCGTCATGAGCGCCTGGATGGCCATCGTGCTCCGGGAGCTGAGGGCATATTTCGTCTCGCCCCTGGCCTATGTGGTGATGACCTTCTTCCTGCTGATCAACGGCGTGGTCTTCACTCTGATCATCGATTTCCTCAACCGCCCGGAAGGCACCGCCGTGGGCTCGCCCCTGGCTCTCTTCTTCGGTCAGACGCTCTTTTTCTGGCTGATCCTGCTGGTGGTCTGTCCGGTTCTCACCATGGGTCTGCTCAGCGGTGAGCGGCGCTCCGGGACCATCGAGGTACTGATGACCGCGCCGGTGACCGAAACCCAGGTGGTGGTGGGCAAGTTCTTGGCGGCATGGCTCTTCTACGCCGCCCTCTGGCTGCCGACGGTGCTCTACGCCGGCATCCTGGCCCACTACCACGAGGTGGATTGGGGGCCGGTGGCCTCGGGTTACGTGGGAATCCTCGGCGTCGGGGCCCTCTTCCTCTCCGTCGGGACTCTGGCTTCGGCCCTCAGCCGCAGCCAGATCGTCGCCGCTCTCTTCGGCTTCACCGGCATCTTCTTGCTCTGGGCGGTGACCTTCCTCGACTTCCTGGTGGTGGATCCGGACCTCAAGGCGGTGGTGGGCTACCTCAATCTTTGGGAACACATGGTGGAGTGGGGCAGCGGCATCGTCGACACCCGGCGGTTGGTGTACTACGGATCCGCCACCGTCTTCTGTCTTATCTTGAGCAGCCGCGCCCTGGCGGTCAACAAGTGCAAATAGGTGCCAATCGGTGCCAATAGGTAGGAGAAGGTGAGGCCATGACCCGCTCATTCCACTCCAGGCGGCGCTGGATCGAGGGCTCGACCCTGGGGGTGGCCATCGTCCTCGGGGCCGTCCTCTTGGGGATGATCAACTACCTGGGGGCGCGCCACTACGCCCGCGGAGACTGGACCGGCAGCGGGCTCTACACGCTGTCGGAGAAGAGCCGCAACGTGCTCGAAGAGCTCAGCCAGCCGGTGGACTTCGTCATTTTCCTGGCCCCGGAGGATCCGGTCTACGAACCGGTGCGGGAGCTTCTGCAGCGTTACGCGGCGGCGTCTCCGGAGGTCTCGGTGCGGGAGGTGGATCCCCTGCGCAACCTCGCGGAGGCGCAGCGCCTGGTGGACGAGTACCAGATCGAGCGTCAGGACGTGGTGGTGGTCTCCTCCGGGGAGGATCGCCGGGTGCTCGATTCCGCCGAGCTGGCGCAATGGGATTACTCCGGCATGCAGCAGGGGCTGCCGCCGAAGCTGCAGAGCTTCCGCGGCGAGCAGGCCTTCACCCGCGCCGTCCTGGAATTGACGGAGGCGCGCAAGCCACGGCTGGTCTACACTATCGGCCACGGCGAGCGCAGTCTCGACGATGCCTCGCTGGACGGCCTCAGCGATTTGCGGCGGCTGCTGGGGAGCGACAATTTCGAGCTGGTGCCCTGGGCTTCTCTCACCGAGCCGGAGGTGCCGGAGGGCGCCGACCTGGTGCTGGTGGCGGGACCGCGGGTGGCCTTTCTGCCGTCAGAGCTGGAGAGTCTGGATCGCTATCTCGCCGGCGGTGGCCGGGTTCTGGTGTTGGTGGATCCCAACCTCAGCGGCACCGCGGTGGCCGAGGACCAGGGCGCCACCGGGGACACGGCGGCGTCTTCCTCCGGAGCCCAAAATCCCGGCCTGGGGATGGCCTCCTGGCTGGCGAGCTACGGCGTCGAGCTGGGCAACGACCTGGTCATCGATCCCGAACGAACGGTGCTCTTCTCCGGTCTCGAGACCTTCAGCGCCGATTCCTACGGCGAGCATCCGGTAACCAGCGCCCTACGCCCCACCCGGCTGCCGGTGCTCTTCTCCCTGGCCCGCTCTGTCACCCCCGGGGGCAGCAGCGCCGGCGGGGCGACACGAGACATGCAGGGCAACGTCACTTCCCTGGTGCGCACCTCCCTGGAGGGCTATGGCGAGACCGATCTGACGGCGTTGCCGGATTGGCAGCGGGACGAGGACGACACGGCGGGGCCGGTGTCGCTGGCGGTGGCGGTGGAGGGGACGGCTGGAGAACCCCGAAACACCAATGCTGAGGCCGATGCTGAAGAGGCCGACGCAGAGGAGCTGGGGCCGGAGGCGCAAGAGGCTCGCTCTTGGCGGCTGGTGGTGGTGGGCAATTCCACCTTCGCCAGCAACCGCCTGCTGGGGAGTCTGGCCAACGCCACCCTGGCTTCGAATCTCTTCAACTGGCTGGTGGAACGGCAGGCACTGCTGGGCATCCCGGCCAAGGAGCCGGAGCACGTGCGCCTCAGCCTCACCGGCAGCCAGGTGCGCAATCTGCACCTCTTGGTTCTCCTCTTGCTCCCGGGGCTGGCGGTGGCGGCGGGACTCTGGGTGCGCTGGCGACGGAGGAGGTGAGCGTGCAGCCCAAAACCCTCTTCTGGCTGTCCTTCGTGGTCGCTGCCCTCGGCGCCTTCATCTATTTCTACGAACGCGATCTACCCTCCGCCGACGCCGAAGCGGTCCATGGACTCGTCGACCTGCTGACCGATCTGCGCAAGCGGCGCACGCTGGAGGACTTCGACCCGGCAGAGCTGGGGCTCGCCGAGCCGCGGGCGCGATTGACGGTGGAGACCGCTGACGGGGCGGCGGTGGAGAATTTGCGCCGCAGTCTCGAGGCAGTCCTCGAGCCGGTTGCTGTATCCTTGGCGCCATGAAGGATCTATCTCGTCCCGGTGGCGCTTCGACTCGACTCTTTCCCTCGACACTCCTCATCGTATTGCTGGCGGTGATTTCCTGCACGCCGGTATCTCCCGCCGGGGGCGAGGCACCGGCTTTTCGCCTGGAAGCGGTGGACGGCAGCCAGGTCGGGCTGGCGGATTATCAGGGCCAGCTGGTGCTGCTGGACTTCTGGGCTACCTGGTGCGCGCCCTGCCACGCCCAGGCGGAGATCCTCCTGGACATCTACCCCGACTACAAGGATCGCGGTTTCGAGATCCTCTCCATCGACGTCGAGGAGCCGCCGGATCAGGTGCGCTCCTTCGTGGAGTCCAAGGGCTATCCCTATCCGGTGCTCCTGGACGAGACCGGCGAGGTGAGCCTGGGATTCGACGTCCTGGCCTTGCCCACCCTGGTACTGGTGGACGGTAGCGGCGAGATGGTCTACCACCACCCCGGCATCACGTCCGAGAACACCCTGCGGGACCTCATCGAGGAGCATCTGCCGGAGGCCTCGCCGGAGGACTCGGCGAAGGCTTCGGCGGAGGAGACCTGAGGCTCTACTGGGCCGTCATGCCCGCGAAGGCGGGCATCCCGCTGCTGGATACAAAAAGGGCGTTCCTCCACGCGGGGGGAACGCCCTTCTTGCGCGTGCGCCCGATCCAGGATCGGGCCCGCGGTCATGCGCTGTCGTTACTGGAGAACGACCACCACCACGCGGCGGTTGTTGGCGCGACCTTCCTTGGTCTTGTTGTCGCCCACCGGAGCGCTCTCGCCGTAGGAGATCACGGACATGCGGTGCAGCGGGAAGCCCTGCTCCATGTTCAGGTAGCGGCGCACCGTCTCGGCCCGCTCGAGGCCCAGCTCGTAGTTGTGATCGTCACCACCGGTGGCGTCGGTGTGGCCCTGGATCTCCAGGTAGACATTCTGGTTCTCGCCCTTGACCTTCTCGGCGAAGGCGTCGAGGGCAGCGCGGCTGGAGTCGTCGAGCTCCGCCTTGTCGCTGGCAAAGCGCACCTGGTCCTCGGTGAAGGAGGCCTCGTAGAGGAATTTGCCCTCGGCAAGCTTGCCGGCGGCGATGGCGCGATCCAGGGCTTCCTGGGCGGTCTTGGAAGCCTCTTCGATGTTGCCTTCCTGCTCGTCGAGGCGGGTCTGGTTGGATTCGACCTGACCCTCGACCTGCTCGATGCGCTGGCTGGTCTGCTGCTCGCTGGCGCTGACCTGCTCGCCGACATACTTCTTGGTGGCACAGCCGGTGGTCGCCAGAACGGCCACCAGCACCAACGCGGTCCATTTGCTATCGAATTTCATTTTATCCTCCTCATGGGGGTTATTTCGCGATTCAGGAAAGCGGGGGCTTCCTGGCGAAAGCATTCATGAAAGCGGATCATAGCAGAGCCTTGGCCCGGCGCAGTCCGCGGATTTCCTTTAGGGGTAAGCATTTAGCACTTGTTGATGGTCTTCGGCGTGCGGTTCTCGGGGTGGGCTCAGGGCTGCGAGCCCGCTGGAGTAGGCACTCCGCCGGTATAGCCGCGCCGCGCGGTGACCTGGCGATTGCGTCCGTCGACCTCGACTCGGATCTGTCGATAGCTGTCTCCAGCGCCGGCGGGAAATCCCAGAACGTATTGGTAGCGCAAGTCTTGCAGAATCGATTCGCAGATCTCCCGGACGTCGTCCACGGGGCTCAGAGAAGCGTAGCGGCCACCGGTCTGGAAAGCCAGGAGCCGCAGCACGTGGAGGAAGCTCTGGCGCTCCAAGTGCTCGGTGGTGGCCCCGGGAGCGGTACCCGCCCGCAAGCCCAGCACGTACACCGGTAGCTCCGCCTGGCGCACCAGGGAGCGGGCTTCCTCGCCGGTGAGGGTGCTGGCGTTGTCGGCGCCGTCGGTGACCAGGATGGCCACCCGCTTGGCGTTCTCGCTGCGGGTACCGAGGTCCGGCAGCCAGGCGACGGCGTCGTGGAGCGCGGTGGTGCCCCGGGGCTGCCATTTCCACATCGAGCGGCGCAGCTTGAAGAAATCGGAGGTGGCGGGGATCTCGACCTGGATGCGCTCGTTGCCGAAGGTGGCGATGGTGTAGTCGTCGTAGGGCCGGGAGCGGTCGAGAAAGCAGTTGAGCAGCTGGCGGCTGATCTCCAATTTGTCGCCGTTGGCGACGCTGCCGGAGAGATCCTGCATGTAGATGACGCTGATGGGAGCTTCGGTGCCGGTCTCGAAGCTCGCGATGGGCACGGGACGATCGTCGACGAAGAGGCGAAAGTCCTCCTGCTCCAAGCCTTGCACGTAGCCCTTGCGGCTCTTGACCAGCGCCGGTACCAGCACCCAGCGCACGTCCACCTGGGTGCCGAAGGACTGGGTTCCGGAGGACTGGGTGTCGAAGGACTGGTCACTGGATTGGGCGCCGGATTGGGCCGAGGCGTCCTCCGCGGGGGCGTTGCGGTCTTGGGCCAAGACCGGCGGAGCAATGGCCGTGGCCGTCAGCAACGCGGCGGCGGCGCACCAGGCCGAGAGAAGGCTCGGTAGGGATCGACCGCCGGCCGCTCCCGGCGAGTTTGCCTCGGCCATCGGGGGATGAAACACTCGGATTTTGGACGCTCGGTGAGCAGGAAAGGAGCCCGCGATGTCCGAAGCGCCGGATGCAGAGCTCGAGGCGATTCCGCCAGAAGACTCCATCAACATCCGTAATCTTTCGATCAAATGTGGCCAGTGCAACACGTATCAAACTCTCTGCGCTTATCAGCGCCGTGATGATTGGAATGTCTACACCTACGAGTGCGAGAACGATATCTGCGACCCGGAGGTGACCCGCACCCTGTTGGAGGTGCCGGCCCATCTCGATGTCTTCGCCCGCCGCGATCCCACGTGGCGCGGTGGAAAGAAGCATAGCCGCCACTCCGAGGAGTGACGAGCAGTGCCACAACGACGAGCCGTGGCGGGGTTTCTATGCTAGCCTTGAGAGCCCGCCACCGGTGGATCCGGTGCTCGGACATCCCCGCCACGAACCGAATCTGTAGGAGCTTACCTGCAGGGAGCATGCCAGCGGCGGTCCACTGGCTGCCCCTACGGAGGAGAAGATGAAGAATATCGTTCATGTCGTCGGCACCGGAACCATCGGAGAGCCGCTCATCGGTCTGTTCACCGACTTCGGTCACAAGATGGGCATTGACGAGGTGACCTTCCACAAGAGGACGCCCCTGGCCTCTGATCGCGCCAAGATCAACCACTTGATGCAGCGCGGTGCTCGGCTGGCGGTGGATGAGGATCGCAAGGAAGCCTTCGAGAAGCTCGGCCACGAGGTGAGCTTCGAGGCCCAGGAAGCGCTGGAGCGGGCGACGGTGGTCATCGACTGCACCCCTGCGGGCAACCGGAACAAAGAAGAGATCTACCAGAATCTCAACGGCCCCAAAGGATTCCTGGCCCAGGGGAGTGAGTTCGGTTTTGGCAAGCCCTACGCCCGCGGAGTCAACGACGAGGCGCTGGTGCCGGAGCAGGACCGCTTCATCCAGGTGGTGTCCTGCAACACCCACAACATCACGACACTGATCCGCACCCTCTGCCTCGAGGACAACGGCGAGTACAGCCTGGAGACCGGCAGCTTCGTCTGCATGCGCCGGGCCAACGACATCACCCAGGTGGGCAGCTTCGTGCCGGCGCCGCAGGTGGGCAAGCACGACGACCCGGACTTCGGCACCCACCATGCTCGGGATGCTCATTCGCTGTTCAGCACCCTGGGAGAGGATCTGGATCTTTTCTCCAGCGCGGTCAAGCTCAACACCCAGTACATGCACTCCATCTGGTTCAACCTCATGGTCAATCGGGACACCTCGGTGGACGAGGTGATCCAGCGGCTCAAGTCCAACCACCGGGTGGCGGTGACGGACAAGCAGCAGGCGAACCTGATCTTCAGCTTCGGCCGCGACCATGGCTATTACGGCCGCATCCTGTCCCAGACCGTGGCGGTGCTGCCGTCCTTGATGGTGCGGCGCAAGCGGCAGATCTACGGCTTCTGCTTCACGCCCCAGGACGGCAATTCGCTGCTCTCCTCCATCGCCGCGGCACTCTGGCTCATCGAGCCGGATCAGGACAGCGTCCGCGAGCGTCTCAACGCGGTGCGGCATTGGCTGTACCGAGAGATTTGAGCGAGGCCGGCCAGGGCGGCGAGGGAGAACCGGTGGTGGAGGAGTCGAGCTCCGCCGCCGCTGCCGGCCCGTCCCCGTCTGCAGAGACCTCATCTGAGGGGACCCCGTCTGGCCCGTCCGCGTCCACCGAGCGCCGCTCCGCCGGCGACCGGTTGGCCGATCTCGACGAGCTGGAGCTCACCATCGACCAGTTGGTGGACGGCGGCCTGGGGCTGGGGCGCTACGAGGGCATTCCCGTTTTCGTGGCCCGCTCGGCCCCGGGGGATCGTCTGCGGGTGCGGCTGGTGGAGCGCAAGTCGGGCTACGGCCGGGCGGAGATCGTCGAGATCCTGGAGCCCGGCGCCGGCCGCCGAGAGGCTCCCTGCCCCTACTTTGCCGACTGCGGCGGTTGCGATCTACAGCACCTGGAGGACGCCCTCCAGACTCGTCTCAAGGCGCAGGCTCTGCTCGAAACGCTCCGCCGGGTCGGGCGGCTGGAGGAGGTGCCCAAGATCCGCGTGCGGGCGGCCCAGCCCTGGGGCTACCGTCTGCGCACCCAGCTCCACACCGAGGTGGTGGACGGGGAGGTTCAGGTGGGGTACCACGCCCGCGGCAGCAACCGCCTGGTGCCGGTGAGTCAATGTCCCATCTTGGTGCCGGAGCTCGAAGGTCAGCTCCTCACCCTCGCCTCGCGACTGCCGGAGAAGCCGCCCCGGCGCCTGGATCTGGCCGCCGGTGGGGACGGTGCTCTGGCGGTGGCGCCGGTGATCGAGGGGATGCCCCACGGCACGCTGGAAATGCAGGTGGGAGAGCTGACCTACAACTACGACGCCCGTTGCTTCTTCCAGGTCCACCGCGGATTGGTGGAGGCCCTGGTGGAGGAGACCTTGGGGCCGGCGGAGGAGGACCCCGGCGGGGATCTGGCCTACGATCTCTACAGCGGCGTCGGTCTCTTCAGCCTGCCTCTGGCGCAGCGCTACCGGAGGGTGGTGGCGGTGGAATCGGACCGTGTCGCCGCCCGTCACGCGCGCAACAATGCCCGGCACAACAAGCTACCCCAGGTGGAGGTGGTGTCCCAGGTGGTGGAGCGCTGGGCTCGCGAGCTCGGGGCGCAGAAGGCGACGGGGGCTGAGGAGACGGGAGCCGAGGCGACGGGGGCTGAGGAGACGGGGCAGCGGCCGGGTCGCGTGATCATGGATCCGCCCCGCAGCGGTCTCAGCCTGGAAGTGCGTCAGGCCCTGCTGCGCCTGCGCCCGCGGCACCTGACCTACGTTTCCTGCCACCCGGCGGCCCTGGCCCGGGATCTGCGAGCACTCACCAGGCACTATCGCCTGAGCTCCCTGACGGTTCTCGACCTCTTCCCCCAGACCGGCCATATCGAGGCCGTCGCTCAGCTTCATCTGCGGTAAGTCCGGGGCCCCGGCGGCTCCAACCTAGGAGCCTGTCCGGGACCTGCCCGGAAAGAAATCTTCGCTCCGCGGTTCGTTTTTGCGGCCTCGTGGTGTCCAATGAGTATGGACCCTCGAAGCATCCGCCCTCGGCCTTCAATGACCCGGAGGCCTTCAACGACCTGGAGCACCGATGGCCGCAACTCTCAGAGCTCAGATCCCGCCACCTCCGGTGCCAGCGCGCGCCGAAGATCTCGAAGGGCTCGTCCCTTGAGCGCTCAACCCGTCCCCGTGGCCGACGAGGATCGCCTGTTGGCGGCCTATCGCGCCGGTGATCGCGCCGCCGCCGAAGACCTGGTGAAGGCGAGCTACCGCACCATCTACGCCGCTCTCTTCCGGCTGTGCTCGGGAGATCAGGAGCTGGCGGCGGATCTCACCCAGGAGGCCTATCGGCGAGCCTGGGCGGCGCTGCCCCGCTTCCGGGGTGGCTCGCGCTTTTCCACCTGGATCTACCGCATCGCCTACAACACCTTCCTCAACCACGTCCGCCGTCCTCGCCGCTTGGTGGAGCTGCCGGACGAGGTGCCGGTGGTGGATCCGGCGCCGGGGCCGGAGGAGTCGGTGGGGCTGGATCTGGAAGGTGAGCGGCTGCGCAAGGCGGTCCTCGAGCTACCGGAGGATCTGCGCTTCACCGTCAGCGCCCGCTACTGGGGTGAGTGTCCGGTGCGCGAGATCGCCGAGCACGAGGGCATCACCCCCACCGCCGTCCGCAAACGATTGAAGAAAGCCCTCGGTCTGCTGGCCGGGATCCTGGAGGAGGCGTCATGACCCGTTGGAATCAGCGGCAGATCGCTCACAAGCTGGCCGAGCCGCCGGCCGCGGAGCCCCCCGCGGATCTCCTGGAGCGGCTGCTGGAAGACATCCCCGACTCGCCGCCAGTGGCCGAGCCGACCGAAGCGAAGCCGGAGGGGGACGAGTCGAAGCCCGACGGGACGCCACTGCCGCAGCGTCCTTCCCGCCCCTCACGCCGCGGCTGGTCGCCGCGCTGGCTGGCCGCCGCCGCGGTCCTGTTGATGATGGTGGGCGGCGGCCTGCTCACCGTCCACCTCCAGCGCCAGGGCCTTTCGCCGGATACCAGCGTCTTCGACGGAGCCGCGGCTCCCGCCGCCGAGGCGCGGTCCGACCAGCAGACCGCGGCAGAGAGCCCTGCAGAAGCGGAAGAGGCTTCCTTCGCGGACCGCGAGAGCCTCCAAGCCGAGGACGAGCTCAAGAAGATTCCCATGCCAGCGTCGGAGGACGACGCGGCGCCGGATGCCGGGACTTCGGCCGCTGCGGAGTCGGAGCTCGACTTGTCCGATGCCGACCTGCCCGATGCCGACTTGCTCATCGACCAGCCGGCACCCCAGGACGCGCCGGAACCATCGGAGGCAGAACCGACCGCCGAATCTCCGGAGGATTTGCGGACCGAGAAAGCCCGGCGGATGCGAGAAAGGATCCGTGAGCTGCGGGCTCAGGCTAGTGCTCGATCCAAGGAATCCGTCGCCGCAAGACCGCAGAGCGGGGAGGCTCCGTCGCCGCCGCCCGCGCCGCCCGCGCCGCCCCCAGCGCCGCGCGCCAAGGTTCGGCCTCCGGCGGAGTCGAGCTCGATTCCCAAGCCCAGGCTCGAAGAGCCGCAGCGCCAGCTCGGCACGTTCAACGGCTCGTCGGCCCAGCCGCGAGGCACCGCTGGAGGTACCACCGGGGGCACCGCCGAGCCCAACGACGAGCCCTACGGCGACGTCTTCTTCGAGTCCGCCGGGACCTCGCCGTTCATCGACACCGAGGACGACGCCCTTTCCACCTTCGGGCTGGACGTCGACACCGCCTCCTACACCGTGGTGCGGCGCTATCTGAGAGACGGTCATCTGCCGCCGCGGGACGCGGTGCGGGTGGAGGAGCTGATCAACTACTTCGACTACGGCGAGGCGCCGCCCCGGCGCGAGGATTTCGCCCTGTTGGCGGAGGGAGCGCCGGCGATCTTCGCCCAGGGAGCGCGATACCGGCTGGTGCGCTTTCACTTGCAGGCTCGGGAGGTCCGGGCGGCGGCGCGCAAGCCGGCGGTGTTGGTCCTGGTGGTGGACGTTTCCGGCTCCATGGATCAGGAGAACCGCCTGGGCCTGGTGCGCCGCTCGCTGGACAAGCTTCTGGGACAGCTGGAGGAGAAGGATCGCATCGGTTTGGTGATCTTCGGGGACGAGGCCCGGGCGGTGCTCGAGCCCACCGCGGATCGCCGGCGGGTTCGGGACGCCATCGAGAGCTTGGTCCCCCAGGGGTCCACTAACGCCGAGGCCGGGCTGATGCTGGGCTACGAGATGCTCCGCCGCCATCACCGGGACGGTGCCATCCACCGGGTGGTGCTGTGCTCCGACGGCGTCGCCAACGTCGGCGAGACGGCGGCGGAGCGGATCCTGGAGCGAGTGGGGGAGGAAGCCCGCAAGGGCCTCGAGCTCACCACTCTGGGCTTTGGCATGGGCAACTACAACGACGTGCTGATGGAGAAGCTGGCGGATCGGGGCAACGGCCGCTACGCCTACATCGACAGCCTGGAGGAAGCCCATCGGGTGTTGGTGGAAGAGCTCACGGGAACTCTCCAGACCGTCGCATCCGACGCCCGGGTGCAGGTGGAATTCAACCCCCAGGCGGTGGAGCGCTACCGCCTGCTGGGCTACGAGAACCGTGATCTGGCGGACCATCGCTTCCGCGACAACCGCGCCGACGCCGGCGAGATCGGCGCCGGCCATGGCGTCACCGCGCTCTACGAGATCAAGCTGACGCCCCGGCTGGTGGCGGACGACGCCCCGCGGCGGGCGCACCTGGCGACTCTGCGGCTGCGCTATCGCTCCGCCGAGACCGGAAGCTTCGAGGAGTTGGCGCAACCGGTGGGGCTCGAAGACCTGGCCCCGACCTGGGAGCAGGCCTCCCCGTCACTGCGCCTGGCCGTGCTGGTGGCGGAGTTCGCCGAGATCCTACGCGGTAGCTGGTGGGCCAAGGAGGGCAGCCTGGACGAGGTCTTCCGCCGCGCCCAGCAGGTCTCCGCCGAGCTTCCCGGCAACGCCCAGGCTGCCGAATTCGCCGCCCTCGCCGGCCGAGCGGCAGGGATCCGGGCGCGGGCGGCGCAGGGGGAGGAGTGAGGAGCTGCTAGCGCTTCTTTGCAGCTGCAAGAAAATCGGAAACGGTGAGGTTGGCGGCCCGGATCAGGGAGCGGAGAGTGCCTCGGGCGACCTCCTTGTGATCCGGCACGGAGAGGGTCGCCAACTCGCCGTCTTTGACCAGGACCATGTGGCTACCGCGCTGGCGTACGAAGGTCCACCCAAGACGTTCGAAGGCCCTCCGCACTTGACGGCCGCTGAGGATTGGTAGGGGCGGCATCCCGTCGGGCTCAGACCAAGACCTCGATTTGGCGGGTTTCGACGGTGAGAGGCAGCCCCCGCTCCGCTCGAACCTCCAAGCACAGACTGATCGCTTCCTGGATATTCTCCAAGGCCTCCTCGCGGCTTTGACCCTGGCTGACACAGCCTGGAATCGAGGGGCATTCCACCACCCATGCGCCGTCCTCATCGCGATCCAGAGTCACTTGGAATTTCATGCCAGATCCTCCAAAGGAGTCGAAGAGTTCTTCTCAGTGCCCATTCTAGCTCCTAGGAGCCTGCTGAAAACCTCACGCCACGCTCCGAGCGGCTCTTTTCGGCCGAATCTTCGTTGTCGAGCCTCGACGATTCCCGAATCGCCTGCGGTTCTCCGCCTCGATTCTGCTCGAAAATTTCTCACTCTCGCTTGCGGCTGACTTTTTCAGCAGGCTCCTAGCCTTCCCAACTTGCGCCGGTCGGTGCCAGAAGGCGCTGGCGGAAGCTGGTGTTGCGCAGGATCAGATAGCCGGCGAGGGCGCCGAGGACGCTGATCAGACCGGAGGCGAGGAAATTGCCGGCGTAGCCTAAGGCTTCGGCGCTGAAACCGCTCAACGAACGGCCGCCGAGCTGCGCCACCACCACGACACTGGCCTGGAGGGTGTAGTCGCTGCCGGCGGTGCGCACTCGGGAGACGTCCATCATCATGGTGAAGAGGGTGACGGTGACCAGGCTGCCGGTGAAGTGCTCCAAAATGCAGAAGCCATAGAGCGCCGGCAGGCTGGCCAGGGCCGGCACTGATGCTGCGAAGAGGGCGGGGACGGCGTAGCCGGCGGCGCCGAGGGCTTGGAGCAGGCCGGCGGTGACCAGCCCTCGCACTCGACCCAGCCGAACCACCCACCAGCCGCCGGCCAGGGCTCCCACCAGCCCGGCGGCAAAGCCCGCCAGCCCGACCAGCGAACCGATGTCGCCGGCGGAGAGCCCCAGGTCCACGAGGAAGGGATTGAGCATGCCGGTGGTGAGGTTGTCGCCGCCCTTGAAGAGCAGGAGAAGCAGCAGCCACCAGGCCATGCCGGGTCGCCGGAGAATCTCGAGAAAGTCCCAGAATCCGGGCCTTTGAGGTGCTTCTTCCTCCTCGTCCTGTGAGGCCCTACCCGAATCACAAAGACGATCTTGGGGGGTGGCTTGCGAGGCCCTACCCGAATCACAAGAGGGTTCGCGATAGAGGACGATGGGCACCGAGGCGGCGGTGAGCAGGGCCGCCATCACCCAGAATAGGCTGGTCCAGCCGAGCCAGTCGATGAGGATGAGGAGAAAGCCGCCGCCGACCACCATGCCCACCCGGTAGGCGGCTACCTGGATGCTGTTGCCGAGGCCGCGCTCGGCGTGGCTCAGGAGCCCTACCGCCAGGCCGTCGGTGGCGATGTCCTGGGTGGCGGCGAAGAGGTTGATCAGCAGAATGCCCGCCAGCACCAGCTCCAGCTGGGTGGCGGCGTCGAGGAAGCCCATGGCCAGGAGGGTGAGGATGGCCAGTCCTTGCAGCGGCAAGATCCAGCTGCGTCGCAGCCCGAGGCGCCGCCAGCCGACGCGGTCCACCAACGGTGCCCACAGAAACTTGAGCGCCCAGGGCAGGGCCAGTAGATTGCTCAGGCCCACGTGGGCGAGAGACACCCCCTGTTGCCGTAGCAGCACCGGCAGGGCTTGGCGAAAGAAGCCGTAGGGCAGTCCCTGGGAGAGGTAGAGGGAGGTGAGGAGGGTGAATTTGCGAAGCGCTTTCATGAGCTCCGGCCTCCGTCGGCGGGGCGGATCGAGGGTGTGAGAGCGGAGGCAGAATAGCACGGGGTGGGAGGCGGTTCCGGGGCTCCAGGGGTGAGCCTCGGGAATCGATAGCCATCCCTGGAGCGATCACCCGCCTCGAGCCCGCAGTGCCATAAGATGCATCCCATGAGCGACCCACGCGAGCATTACACGGTCCACCTGGCGAAGGAGGACTTCAAGTTTTCTGCCGCCCACTTCACTCTCTTCCCCGATGGCCAGGCAGAGCTGCTCCACGGCCACAACTACCAGGTGGAGCTGGAGCTGACGGGGGAAGGGTTGGACGGCTACGGGCTGCTTTGCGACTTCGTCGCGGTGAAGGGGGCGATCCGCGACGCCTGCGAGCGGTTGGACACCCGGACGCTGGTGCCTCGGGACAGCCCGGAGCTGGTTTTCCATCGCGGAGAAGCTGGGCACGAGGAGGAGGACGGAATGGTGGTGACCTACCGGGACCGCCGTTATGTTTTCCCGGCCCGGGACGTGCTGGTGCTGCCGGTGGTCAATACCTCCATCGAGCTGCTGGCCCGCTGGCTATGGCACGAGCTAGCCCCAGGGTTGGTGGGCTCGCAGGTGTCGGTGTTGGGAGTGTCGGTGGCGGAGACCGCGGGGCAGAGCTGCTGGTATCGGGCGCCGGTAGCCCAGGCCGCCGGCGAACAGAACCCATAGCTCCCGATTGGCCCGTGGCTCCCGACTTGTAGGGCGTTCTTCGACAGCGTGCGGTGCTTGGGGCTCGAGGGCTTAGAGTGAAGCGGCGGTCAGGGCGGGGCTTCAAACCGGATCTCGGCGGGTCCCGTAGTCATGGATAGGCGAGCCCCGGGGCTTGCGCCGCCGGGGCTCGATGAAAACGGAATCGAAGGCGATCTCCGAAGGCTATTTGCCAGCGACCGGCCCGGCTGCCAGCGAACAGCTCGGCTAGCTAACCAGCCAGGTGCTGGCGGAAGAGTTGGGCGACCTCACCCTCTTCGGGGAAGCGGCCCAGGGACTTCTTGGAGAAGATTAGATCCTCGCCGAGCTGGACCTCGAAGACGCCGTTGCGTCCCTTGATGAGCTCGACGGAAACGTCGAAAGACTGCTCAAGCTCAGCCGCCAGACCGGCGGCGCGGGGCTTGTAGTTTCAAACGACACAATACTCGATGGAAACGTTCTGACTCATCGTAGATACCTCCTAGGGTCGGGATTATAGAGCAGCCGGTTTTGGTTGTTGCCGGTACGGGCTGCCGACGGGCGGGGAGCTTGGGACCCATGCTAGTCTGACCTGTCTCGTCGGGAGGGATTCTCGAGAAAGCGAATCGAATGTCATGGATAGAGATCTGAAAAACGTCCTCGCCAAACCTCAGGAAGAGGCCTTGATCGCCGAGAAGGTGATGCCTCCGGTGGGAGACAACGGAGAAGCCGAAAAAGTCCAGCGCATCGCCGGCCACGTGCGGAGCATTCTCGAAGAGCTGGGCTTGAATCTCGATGATCCCAACCTGCGGGAGACCGACCGGCGCGTCGCCAAGATGTACCTGGAGATGTTCCACGGTCTGCGGGAAGGGGCGGAGCCGAAGGTCACCACCTTCCCCAACGACGAGAATTACAGCGGCATGGTGATGGAGAAGCAGATCCCCTTCTACTCCATGTGCTCGCACCACCTGGTGCCCTTCTACGGCCATGCCCACATCGCCTACATCCCTAGCAATCGCATCATCGGCCTGTCGAAGTTTCCCCGCATCCTGGAGTTCTACGCCAAGCGGCCGCAGCTCCAGGAGCGGTTGACGGAACAGGTCGTGACCTACCTAGAAGAGAAGCTGGAGCCCATCGGAGCCATGGTGGTGATCGAGGCGCGGCACCTGTGCGTCGAGATGCGCGGAGTCAAAAAGCCCGGCGCCGTCACCGTCACGTCCTCCATCCGCGGCTGCTTCCTGGAGCGCCCCGTTCGTGAAGAATTCCTCGACCTCCTCCGTCGTCCGTAACGCCGTCCGCCACCTCCTTCTGATCCTCCTCTGCGCCGCGTTGGCGGTCCCGTCGGCCGAGGCGGCGGGCAAGAAGCTCAAATCCTATGACCGGGAGATGCTCATCCAGCCCTTCCTCGGGCCGGGCTACGCCGAATGGCTCATCGGCCCCATCGCCCGGCTGGTGACCCGGGAAGAAGCCGACGAATACCTGATCCTCAGCAGCGACGAGGAGGCGCGGGCCTTCATCGACGAGTTCTGGGCGCGCCGGGACACCAACGGCGACGTCCCCGGCAATCCGCTGCGGGAGCTCTACGAGGAGCGGGCCGCGGAGGCGGACAAGCAATTCTCCGAAGCCCAGATCCGCGGGCGCAATACGGACCGGGGGACGCTCTACGTGCTCTACGGTCCGCCGGAGGAAGTGGACTACGACATCGCTCAATGGCTCGACGGCCCGCCGCTGATCCTGTGGAAATACGGCAAGGATGCGGAGCCCGGCTTGAACGATGAGAAGCCGGACCGCCTCTACCGCCTGATCCGGCTGGAGGACCTGACGGTCTTCTACGAGGAGCGCATGCGCCGCGACGCCCTGCGCGAACAGCGCGTCCGCCCGCCCCGGTACCCCCGCAACTGAGTCGACCAGCAGTGCCGAGGCCTGAGCAAGGTCGAGCTGGGGCACTGACGGCTAGCACCGGGACTTGGGCTCCGGCGGCCGATAGGGTACAGTTCCGGCGATTGGACTCGGCTTCCGCCCCAGTCTTTCCTTCTCTTCTCATTCACGCCCCCAGGCTGGGGGGAGGAAATCAAATCATGGATCAAGCTCGTGCCCTTCTCGCCGGATCCGGTATCTCCGTACCGCCCCTCGAAATCGACAACGACATGCTGTCTCGCATCGTCGAGACCAACGACGAATGGATCCGTGAACGCAGCGGCATCCGCACCCGCCGCTACGTCGAGCCGGGCGTGACCTCCGCCGACCTGGGCGCCGAAGCGGCGAAGGCGGCGTTGGAGGATGCCGGTGTCGAGGCCGGCGAGGTGGACTACATCGTCTGCGCCACCATGACTCCGGATCATTATTTCCCCGGCTGCGGCACGCTGATCCAGCAGCGCCTGGGCATCGATCCCATCCCGGCGCTGGACATCCGCCAGCAGTGCGCCGGTTTCGCCTACGGATTGCAGATGGTGGACGCGCTGATCCGTAGCGGCATCGCCCGCACCGTGCTGCTGGTGGGCACCGACGTGCACACCGCCCTGATGCCGTTCAACGAGCGGACCTGGGAAGTACTCGACGATCCGGAGAAAGGCCCCCTGGAGCCGGAGACCTTCGAGTGGAACTCCCAATTTCGCCATCTGCTGGTGCTCTTCGGCGACGGTGCCGGGGCGATGGTCTTCAAAGCTCACACGGAAGACGATGGCCGCGGCATCCTCGGTGCCCGCATGCTCGGGGACGGCAACCACAAGGACATCCTCTACGTCCCCGGCGGCGGCTCGGTGGAGCGTCCGTGGGTCAGCCACGACATGATCGACAGCGCCACCACGGTGCCGGTGATGGACGGCCGGGCGGTGTTCAAGCTGGCGGTGACCCGCATGCCCGAGGTCACCAAGGAATTGCTCAGCCAGTACGAGCTGACGGTGGAGGATCTGGACCTGCTGATCATGCACCAGGCCAATCTGCGCATCAACGAGGCGGCCACCAAGGTTCTGGGCATCGACCGGGACAAGGTCTTCAACAACATCCAGAAATACGGCAACACCACTTCCGCCACTCTGCCACTGTGCTTCCACGAAGCCCGCGAAGCCGGTCATGCGGAACCGGGCAGCCTGGTGGGCTTCTCCGCCCTCGGCGCCGGCCTGCATTGGGGAGCGGTGCTGATGCGGGTTTGAGAGCCCTCCGGCTCCACCCCTCTTCGGCTTCGCTGGGGAGCGCGGTACAATAGCGCTCATGTTGCGCCGACTGCTCCTCGTGGTCTTTGGTCTGTTGGTGGCGGTGATGGCCTGGAAGGTCAACGTCCCCGGTTCCAGGCCGAGTCTTGGATCGCGTTCCGGAAGCGGCGAGGGGAAGCGTTCCCCGCGCCGAGATCCGGAGCCGCAGGAAGCTCCACCCCAGGCCTATCCTCGGCCGGTGGCGGTGGAGCCCCCATCCCAGGTTGCTGAATCGACCGCTGGACCCGCGCCCGGTGAGGGTGACGGGGTCGGCCTTTGTATTGCTTTCAAACGCGACGGCTCCCGCTGCAGCCGCCGGGCTCGAGAGGGCTCGGAGTACTGTTGGCAACACGAGCCGCAGAAGAATTAGCCCGCTGCTCGCAGGCAGCATCCACCGGGTGAACGGCCCCACGACCCGGTGCCACAAACTCAGAAAATTGGCTCGAAGGTGAGGGAGCGATGATGGCAAGGAGTAATTCGGCGGTGAAGAAGCGCCGTTATGTACCCGCGGTGGGGCCGCGGCTCAAGAGACTGCTGGCGGTGGTCTTTGGGCTGTTCGCCCTGTTGGTGGTGAACTCGGTCTACCTGGTGGGCGTCAGCCTGATGGAGTGGATCCAGGGCCAGACGTATCAGAACTGGTTCTACCTGATCATGTTCATGATCCACCTGGTGCTGGGGCTGGCCCTCATTCTGCCAGTGATCCTGTTCGGCATCTTCCACATGCGCAACGCCAAGGATCGCCCCAATCGCCGGGCGATCAAGGTGGGCTACGCTCTGTTCATCGCCTCGCTGGTGCTGCTCTTCAGCGGTGTCCTGCTGACCCGCATCGAGGGCGTGTTGGTGATCAAGGACCAGGCGCTGCGCTCGGGACTCTACTGGCTGCACGTCATCACTCCGCTGCTGGCCGCTTGGCTCTTCGTGCTGCACCGCCTGGCGGGGAAGCGGATCAAATGGCGCATCGGTTTGCGCTGGGCGGCGGCGGCGGCGGTGTTCGCCGGTGCCATGCTGGTGCTCCAGGCGCAGGACCCCCGGGAATGGAACGTCGTCGGTCCGGAGAGCGGCGAGCAGTACTTCTTCCCTTCCCTGGCGCGCACCGCCACCGGCGACTTCATCCCCGAGCGGGTGTTGATGAACGACCAATACTGCGCCGAATGCCATCAGGACAGCCACGAGTCCTGGTCGGTGAGCATGCACCGCTTCAGCTCCTTCAACAATCCCCCCTACAAGGCCTCCGTCACCGGTACCCGCAAGATGGCGAATCTGCGCGACGGCAACGTGCAGGCCTCGCGCTGGTGCGCCGGCTGTCATGACCCGGTGGTCTTCTTCTCCGGGAAATTCGACGACCCGAAATTCGACGACCCGGACTTCGACATCAACTCCGAGCCCACCGGCCAGGCGGGCATCACCTGCACCTCCTGTCACGCCATCACCAACGTCAACAGCGTGCGGGGCAACGCCGACTACACCATCGAAGAGCCCATCCACTACCCCTTCGCGTTCAGCGAGAACGAGACCCTGCAATGGGTCAATCGTCAGCTGGTCAAGGCGAAGCCCGAGTTCCACAAGAAGACCTTCTTGAAGCCGCTGCACCAGACTCCCGAGTTCTGCAGCAGCTGCCACAAGGTGCATCTGCCGCCGGAGCTCAACGATTACAAATGGCTGCGCGGCCAGAATCACTACGACGCCTACCATCTGAGCGGCGTCTCCGGTCACGGCATCACCAGCTTCTACTACCCGCCGAAGGCGACACCGAGCTGCAACGAATGCCATATGCCGTTGCGGGAGTCGGATCAATTCGCCGCCCAGGACTTCGACGGTACCGGCATCCGCAAGGCCACGGACCACCAATTCGTCGGTGCCAACACCGGCATCCCGGCGCTGGTGGGGCTGCCGGATTGGGCCAACGAGCGGCAGCGGGAGTTCAACGTCGGCGTCATGCGCCTGGATCTCTTCGGCCTGCGCCGCGGCGGCACCATTGACGGTCCGCTGCAGGCTCCTCTACGGCCGGCGGTGCCGGCTATCGAGGCCGGTGAGCCCTATCTGCTGGACGCCGTGGTGCGGACGGTGAAGATGGGCCACCTCTTCACCCAGGGCACCGCCGACTCGAATCAGGTGTGGGTCGATCTGCGGGTGACCAGCGGCGGCCGGGTGCTGGGCCGGAGCGGCGGGATGAATCCGGACAACGAGGTCGACCCTTGGTCCCACTTCATCAATATCTACATGCTCGACCGCGACGGCAACCGCATCGACCGGCGCAACGCCGAGGACATCTTCGTGCCCCTCTACAACCACCAGATCCCGCCGGGAGCGGCGGACGTGGTGCATTACCGGCTGGAGGTCCCCGAAGGCTGGACCGAGCCGGTGACGGTGGAGGCGCGGCTGCAGTTCCGCAAGTTCGACAGCATCTACATGGACTTCGTCTACGGCGAGGAGTACATCAACGAGCTGCCCATTCTGACCATGGCGGTGGACACCATCACCCTGCCCGTGGTCGGCGGGCCGGAGGTGGCGGAGGAGCAGACTTCCCCCATCCCCGAGTGGCAGCGCTGGAACGACTACGGCATCGGCCTGCTGCGCAAGGGCGGCAAGACCAAGGGCGAGCTGGCCCAGGCGGAGGAAGCTTTCCGTCGGGTGGAGGCTTTGGGACGCCCCGACGGCCCTCTCAACCTGGCCCGGGTCTACCTGGCCCAGGGTACGGTGCAGGACCAGGCCATCGCCGCCCTGCGCCGGGCAGCGGATTTCGATCCGCCGGCGCCACCGTGGTCGGTGTCCTGGTTCACCGGGCTGGTCAACAAGCAGAACGGCTATCTGGACGAGGCCATCGCCGACTTCAAGGGCATCCTGGAGCTGGACAGCGCCGAGACCCGCGAGCGGGGCTTCGATTTCACCCAGGACTACCGCCTGCTGACGGAGCTCGGTCAGACCGTCTTCGAACGGGCCAAGCAAGAGCGCGGAGAAAGCCGCCAGGCTCGCCGGCAGGAGCTGCTCCAGGAGGCTGTGGGCTACTTCCAGCAGGCTTTGGAGCTCGATCCGGAGAACGTGCCGGCGCATTACAACCTCAACCTCATCTACCGCCAGCTGGGAGAGGAAGAACTGGCCACCGAGCACGGTGAGCTCTACCAGCGCTATCGTCCCGACGACAACGCCCGGGACCGCGCCATCGCCATCGCCCGGCGCAACGATCCGGCGGCCAACCATGCCGCCGAGGCCATCGTGATCTACGATCTCCACCGCTCCGAAGCCTACGAGCTCGAAGGGCAGCCGGCGGACGAGCGGCGGGCCGCTCCCTACGAGCTGTTGGCGCTGGAGGGGGCCGAGCCCATCGCCACGCCGCCGGGGGCGTCGACGGAGACGGCGGCTGCCGGCCCGTCACCTCCGGAGGGTGAACCGGAGAAGGTCGCCGAGCTGGCGGGAGGACGTCATGGCCGATAACGACAAAGAACGATTGGATCCCGTCTCCGGTGCCGAGCCGCCGGTGGACGACGGCGAGTGGGTACCGGAAGACGACGCGGTCATCGGTCGGGCTTTCTGGCGCTCGCTGGCGGTTTTCGCCGTCGTCGCCGTGGTGGTGGTGGTGATTCTGCTGCTGGTGCGGCGGCCGCCGGAGGAGATGCCGGAAACCGAGCTGGCGGCGACCGCGCCGGAGCAGGTGGCCGAATCGGTGGACCCCCTGGCGGTGAGCTTCACCGACGTCACCGAGGCCGGCGGCATCGACTTCGAGCATTTCAACGGCGCCACCGGCGACAAGCTCCTGCCGGAGAGCATGGGCGGGGGCGTCGCGGTGCTGGACTATGACAACGACGGGGACCAGGATCTCTTCTTCGTCAACTCCAGCTCCTGGCCCCACGACACGCCGGTGCGGCCGACTCCCACCAGCGCGCTCTTCCGCAACGACGGCGACGGCACCTTCACCGACGTCAGTGGGGAGACAGGAACCGCCCTGGAGCTCTACGGCATGGGCGCCGCGGTGGGGGATTTCGACAACGACGGCTGGGTCGACCTCTTCGTTTCCGCCGTCGGCGAGAATCGGCTGCTGCGCAATCGTGAGGGTCGTTTCGAGGACGTCACCGCCGCTGCCGGTGTGGCCGGGGACGCTGGAGCCTGGAGCACCAGCGCGGGCTTCCTCGACTACGACCGGGATGGCGACCTGGACCTCTTCGTCGCCAACTACGTGCGCTGGTCCAAGGACATCGACTTCGAGGTCGACTATCGCCTCACCGGCGTCGGCCGCGCTTACGGGCCGCCGGTGAACTACCAGGGCTCCCACTCCTACCTTTATCGCAACGAGGGGGACGGCAGCTTCCAGGATGTCTCCGCCGAGGCCGGAATCGAGGTGGTCAATCCGGTCACCGAGGCGCCGGCGGGCAAGGCCCTGGGGCTGGGAATGGCGGACGTCGATCAGGATGGCTGGGTCGACATCCTGGTGGCCAACGACACCGTGGGCAACTTCTTCTTCCACAACCGGGGGGACGGTACCTTCGAGGAGGAAGGGGCTTTGTTGGGTGTCGCCTACGGCCGTAGCGGCGAGGCCACCGGAGCCATGGGAGTGGACGTGGGGCATTACCGCAACGATGCGGATCTGGGCTTCATCATCGGCAATTTCGCCAACGAGATGACCTCCGTCTACGTCTCCCAGGGCGATCCATCCATCTTCGCCGACGAGGCCATCGGTGAGGGCATCGGTGCCCCCACCCGCACCATGTTGAGCTTCGGTATCCTCTTCCTGGACTACGATCTCGACGGCCGCCTCGATCTGCTTCAGGCCAACGGCCATCTGGAGGAGGAGATCGCCTCGGTGGATCCCAGCCAGAGCTATCGCCAGCCTGCCCAGCTGTTCTGGAATGCCGGTTCGGAGTCGGGGCGTACCTTCGTGCCGGTGCCGCCGGAGGAGACCGGTGACCTGGCCTCCCCCATCGTCGGCCGCGGCGCCACCTTCGGCGACCTCGACGCCGACGGTGATCTGGACCTGGTGCTGACCCAGGTGGGTGGTGCGCCGCTAGTGCTGCGCAACGATCAGGCCCTCGGCCACCACTGGCTGCGGCTACGCCTCGTCGGGGACCCGCAGCAAGGCGTCAGCCGCGATGCCGTGGGAGCCTGGGTGGAGGTCACCGCCGATGGCGTCACCCAGCGCCGCCAGGTGATGCCCACCCGTAGCTATCTCTCCCAGACGGAGCTGCCCGTGACCTTCGGTCTCGGCGGGGCGGAGACCGTCGAGGCTGTGCGCATCGTCTGGCCTGACGGCACGGCCCAGGAAGTCCCGCCACCCGCGGTGGACCAGGAAGTGGTGGTGGAGCAGTCCTCGACCTGAGCCCCATTCGATCAAGCGAAGTC
Organism: Acidobacteriota bacterium; assembly: GCA_034211275.1. NCBI lineage: Bacteria > Pseudomonadati > Acidobacteriota > Acidobacteriota bacterium. Next base: position 3,023 of record JAXHTF010000070.1, on the reverse strand, counting down.
ACCTCGCTCCCACGCTGCAGCGTGGGAGCTCAGGGGAGACGCTCCAGCGTCGTGGGCGGGGGAGAGCTCATGGCAAGCTTCTTTCCGCCCCGCTGGAGCGGGGCTTGGGCGTCAGCGCATGGCTCTTTGCTGTTGGTTCCCACGCTGGAGCGTGGGAACCAGGCATTTGAACTAGGACACCACCCCACACCTAGGAGGACACCGATGGCATTGACCAAGCTCACCGACACCGAGATCGAGAGCCGACTGCAGGATTTGGATGGCTGGACCCTGGACGGCGGCAAGCTGTACCGGGAGCTGCGCTTCGACGACTTCGTCGGCGCTTTCGGCTTCATGGCCCGCGGCGCGTTGCTGGCGGAGAAGATGAACCACCATCCCGAGTGGTTCAACGTCTACAACCAGGTGCGCATCCACCTCGCCACCCACGACGTGGATGGCATCAGCGAGAAGGACTTTCAGCTCGCCCAGGCCTTCAACGACCTGCTCTGACTCCTGGCTTAGCTTCCGCTCCAACGAAAAAGCGCCCGGTCCGACCGGGCGCTTTTGCTATCGACGCTGCTCGTCTCGCTCAGACCGCGTTGAGAAAGGACTCCAGGTCGGCGGGGTCGACCAGTGGCTCGCCGGGGCTGACGTTGGAGACCTTGCCCTCGAGGACCCATTTGCGCAGCCGGTCCGCCTCGCTGTAGAGGTGGTCGAAGCTGTCGACGACGAAGAGCAGAGGCTGGTAGTGGTGGATCTCGAAGTATTGGTTCACCACCCACTCCAGCTGGAAGGGGTAGCGCTGCACCTCCGGTGACTCCACCGAGTGTTTGATCTCGCCGTAGGAACTCAGCAGGCCGCTGCCGTAGACGGTGATGCCCTTGCCGTCCTGGCTGCGCATCAGGCCGAACTCGACGGTAAACCAGAAGAAGCGCGCCAGCGCCTTGATGACGCTGTCCAGCTCGCGCACCGCTTGCTCCCGATCCTTGAAGCCGGCGTATTTCTCCGCTGCCGCCTGGGCTACGTCACCGATGGCCACCAGGGCCTCGGCGAAGTCCTTGTCGGTGTGCATGGGCACGTGACCGGAAATGTCGTGGAAGATGTCCGGCTCGGGGAGATAGTCGAGGGTGTCGACGTCGCGGATGGTGATGGTGGTGGGGAATTCCCGCCGGCGGAGGGAGTCGAAGAAGAGGTAGGCGGGGATGTAGCCCGCCACTGCCTTGGCGACGAAGCCGGTGAGGGGAGCCAGGAATTGGTTCACGTCCTCCAGGCGCGGCACCTGGTTCGGATCGATGGCGAGCTTCTCGATGCCCTCCAGGAAGTGAGTGTTGGCGTATTGCTGCCAGCGCGGCAGCATGCGCTCGTAGAGGCGGCGCCAGGCCTCCTGGTTGCGCTCGCTGTAGAGCTCGTAGGGCTGGCGGATGAACATGTCGCCCCGGTCCTTCGACTGTTCGATAAAGGGAGCCCGGGTGGTGGTGAGATCGTTGGTCGCGACGGCTTGTTGCATGGAGTGACTCTCCCTTCAAGGCCTCAAAAAGACTTCAGTCCGGCATCGGGCGGGCTCTGGCGGAATCGGCGGGCTATCCTGACGGATCGGGCTGGATCCGGGAGGAGCCGCCCGCGAATGCTGGCCCTATTCTACCCAATAGCGGCTAGGCCAGCCGCAATTCATCTCTGTTACGAACGCGAGGCGGGTAAGGTTGGCTGCCGCATTCCGAAAGGCTCAACATCTGGCTGGAAGCCAGCTGGCTCCTAGAAGGAACAGTGTATCGGATTGCCCGAACGGGACAAGCATCTCGCTAGAGATCCTCCCTCGGGGTGGGGGCCAGGCAACCTGGGAGCAAGAAAATGGGGGTGCCGAAGCACCCCCGAAAGGAAATCAGACTCGGGCCTTCGCCCGAAGAAGTAGCCTCAGAGGCTGGGCTTGTAGGTCGCCACCGCAGCCTGCATGGCCGCCGCCTGGTCCGAGGTGAAGGTGTTCATGCAGGCGTCGTCGGTGTAGTCCATGAAGTTGTAGATCGGGTCCAGGCCGGCGCTGGCGCAGGTGTCCCGGCCCACGGGGCAACCGAAAGCGGGGCTGGCCTCGTAGGGGGTGTCGGCGATGTAGTCGCCGGGGGCGGAGCAGCCGTTCTGGAAGGTGTGGTAGAGGCCCAGGTAGTGGCCGACCTCGTGGGTGCCGGTGTCGCCCAGGTTGTAGGGCGCCGCGGAGCCACCGGGCAGGCTGGAGTAGAGCAGCACGACGCCGTGCAGCGGATCGTTCTCCGGCAGCTGGTTGGGCAGATAGGCATAGCCGAGGATGCCGCCGCCGGGCTTGCAGGTGTAGATGTTCAGGGTGGTCGCCGGGCTGATGGCCAGGGAGCTCTTCATCTGGCTCTCGGCGTTGAAGTTGTCGCACTTGTTGAACCAGCGGCGGTTGTTGGTGCGGTCGACGCTGGACAGGGAGAAGCCGAAGCCGGTGCCGGCGAAGGCGGCGTTGAGCACGTCGATCTGGTCGTCGATCCACTGCTGCGGGATGTTGCCCTCGGTGGTGCCGCGGCGGGACTGGTAGACGACGTGGAAGGCGACGGGGATGTTGCCGATGGCTTCCGTGCCGGTGATGCCGTTCTCGGCGATCCAGGCCTCGATGTTCTTGCGGTAGTCGGCCATCTCGCCGGCGGAGGGGTTGGGAGCGGCACAACGCTTACCGCGGACGATCTCGCCCTTTTCGTTCAAGAAATGGACATCCTGGCCGCCCTGATCGACAGCGTGGGCGCTGATGGGGCCGGCTTCGGCCTGGTCGACGACGAGGAAGCTACCGGCAAGAGCCAGCAGGGCGGCACAGAAGAGACAGGCAAACTGCTTCATGGATTTCTCCTTGTTCGGACGGTGCATCGGGTTTCGAGATCCTCTCGGAGCCGGCGCCATTCGGATCTTGCGATACGGCACCACTAAGCCCCTTGGGCATTACTAAACAGAAGGGCAAGCTTCCACCGATTCAGAGTCCAAACTCCCCTCGCAACTCCCCATCTTGACTCGGAAAAAGTGGTCTGAAAGAGGTCTCACCC
>JAXHTF010000069.1 GCA_034211275.1 Acidobacteriota bacterium | reverse complement strand
CGCTGGTCATGGTCAGATTCACGCTGCGGCCCTCGTCCGCCTTCTTGGCCTCGATGACTCCCTGGGGACCGGAGCCGCCGAAGCTCACCTTCTGGCGGTTGACGGTATAACCGGCCTCTTCCAGGCTCTCCTGGTAGTAGTCGAGCACCGTATCCACCGCCTCGGTGGTCTTGAGAGTGAAGGCGCCGGAAGTGCCGCCGGTGCCCTCGGAAGAGAAGACCACCTCGACCTCCGAACCGGCGAAGACCGGCACCCACGAGGGCAAGCTCTCGCTCCCCTGCCCGGTCTGGCCGTAGGTGGCCACCTCGTCGCCCTTGCGGACGGTCATGGTGCCCTTGCCGTCCTCACCCTCTTGGGCGCTGATCTCCATCTCTTCGTCGCCGACTTTCCATTTGAAGTTGCCTTCCTCGATGTCGGAAGCGTCAAGGGTGATCTCTTCGCCGGTTTCGGCGTTGCGGAAGACCACTGTGCGAGCCGTCTCGTCGGCGGAGACGAACTCGACCTCGGGGTTGACCCGGGCGTAGAGCTTGGCGGTGGTCTCCACCGGCTTTTCTTCCATGCTCTCGCCGAATTGCTTGGCCTTGAAGCCCACGAAGCCGACGCCGGCCACCGTGACGATGATTCCGAGGAGGACGAGGACACCACAGCCGATGCCCACCCACGCCAGGGGGCTCAGGCCCTTCTTACCGTTTGCCATAAAGACTGTCTCCGATGATGTTCTGAAGTTGCCGGATCCGACGGGGAGTCCTGACAAAGACTCTGGAAAGGGAATGAAGAATAACCATGTTAGCCCCAGAATCCTAGCATGTCCTTCACCAACCCCGAACCGGCCTCCACTCCTCCACCACCCGCTGCCCCCGCACCACGTGGTAGCGGTCGAAGAGGGCGGCGGTGAGGCAGCTGTGGTTGGGCAGCACCCGCAGCCGGGTACCCACCGGGTAACGCCGAGCGAGCTCCGGGGAGGCGGTACGCACCTGACCGTGCTCTTGGGATAGGGAGACCAGCTCGAGACCCTCGATGCCGCCACCGCCCTCCTCCACCAGCTCTCCATAGCCTTCGAAGCCGGGGACGTGCACCGCGCCGCGGTCCTTGGACAGAGCCAGGGAGCCGACGTTGAGCACCAGCTGGCCGCGCTCCGGATAGCAGCCCACCACCGTCGCCAGTACCGACAGCGCCACGTCCCGCCGCCGGCAGCTCCCGATGGCCTCCTGGTGCAGATCGAAGAAGACGTAGTTGCCAGGCCGCGCCTCGGTGATCCCTTCGAGGCTGCGCACCCGGGTCATGGTGGGGGTGGAGCCGACGCTGACCTCCGGTACCTCCAGGCCCCGGCGGCGCAGCTCGGCGGCGAAATCCGCCATCACCGACCGCTCCTGCTCCGCCACCGCCGCCACCTCGTCGTCGGTGCGGCAGGAGTAGGAGTGACCGGCATGGGTCAGGATGCCGGCGAAACGCACTGCCGAGGAGGCAGCCAGCCGCCGGGTGAGCTCCAAAGCCGCCGGGCTCGCCGGGTCGACGCCGGCGCGGTGGTAGCCGCAATCGACCTTGAGAAAGGCGGAGAACCGAGCCTCTGCCCCGCCCGGCCCGGAATTCCTGGCGTAGGACTCCAAGGCGTCGAGGGTGCGGGGCTCGTCCAGCAGCAGATGGAAGGCGTCGACTTCTGCCTTCAGCTCCGCTATCTCCGGCAGGCGCTGGGGATCCAGGGGCAGGGCCCAGGTGATGTCCCGAAAGCCGTCAGCGGCGAAGTGGCGGGCCTCCGCCAGGGTGGAGACGGTGATGCGGCCGTCGGGGCTTTGCAGCCGCCCCAACTCGACACATTTGTGGGTCTTGACGTGGGGCCGTAGACGCACCCCAAGGGACTCCATGCGCCGGGCCATGGTCTCGACGTTGCGCTCCACCGCGTCCAGGTCCACCACGGCGCAGGGGGTGGCCAGATTCTCTAGGGTGGGACCTGCTTTGGAAGACGAGCTCACGAGTTGTCTCCTGGTTGGTTGTCTCCTAGTTGCTTGCCTCCTGGTTGGCTGCTTCCTCCTCCCGAACGCTTCCGGCGCCAGAGGATCCATGTATACACCGCCAGATTGAGCACGATCACCCCCACTCCCAGGGCGATTTGCACCTCCCGGGTCAGCCCCCGGGGATAGAGCACCGGCAGCAGGTAGTGCTCGACGAAGCCGCCCTCGTAGCCGGCGGCGCCGGCGCGGCGGCGCAGGGCGTTCTCGATATCCGTCAGCGGGCAATACCAGCCCGCCAGCTCCACCAGCGCTCCCCAAGCGGCGGCGGGCAGATGCAGCCACGCTACCCGAGGCCAGCGCAGCACCGCCAGACCGCCGAAGACCACCCAGAGGACGAAACCGAGGTGCACCAGGACCACGGCATCGGCGAGGAGGCGGTGGAGATTCACGGAGTTCTTGGAGCGCCGGAACGGTCAGCCATCGCCGATCTTGGGGTTGGAGCGCAGGCGCTTGATCTGCGAACGCTGCTTCTTCTTCTCCAACCGGCGCCGGTGGGCAGCCTTGGAGCGTCGGGTCTTGCGCCGGCGGCGGGGCTTGCGCAGAGCCTCCTGGAGCAGCTCCGCCAGCCGCGCCACCGCCTGCTCCCGGTTAGCGCTTTGGGAGCGGTGCTCCTGGCTGCTGACCCGCAGGACTCCCTCTTTGTTGATGCGCGAGGAGAGCTTGTCGAGGATTCGATCCCGCTGTTCCTCGTCCAGGCTCGGCGACGACACCACGTCGAAGAGCACCGTCACCCGGGTCTCTACCTTGTTGACATTCTGCCCGCCGGGCCCCGAGCTGGTACTGGTCTCCAGCTCGAGCTCGGTCTCGGGCAGGCTGAGGGCGGAATTGATCTCGATCATCATCGTCTCGACAAGCCGGGCCGCAGCAGCGGACCCGGAAAGCATTGCATTCACGGCATATACTACCCGAGGAGCCATTCTCCACCGGACGCCCACCAATCCTCCCATGCCCTCCCGCCGCAGACGCTTCGTCCTCTCCTTCCTCACCGTCGCCGTGGTGCTGGGGGCGCTCACCTGGTTCAACCGCGATCTGCCCCGGCGACAGCTCGCCGCCAGCCTGTCCGAGAGCTTCGGCGGTGCCGTGACCCTGGAGCATCTGCGGGTGCTGGACGTCGACCGGGTGTTGCTGCGGGGGTTGGAGATTCAGAGCATCCAGGGCATGCCGTGGATCGGCGGCGTGCGCCTGGAGGAAGTGGAGGCCCACGGATCCATCGGTGACCTCCGCGCCGGCCGGCTCAAAAGAATGGAGATCCGCGGCGGCCGGCTGACCCTGGAGCCACCGCCGTGGCCCGAAGAAGAGCCTCTACCGCCCTCGGACCTGGAGCTGGGGGTGGTGACGGTGCGCGATTTCGAGGTGGTCGCTCCAGCTCCTCCCCGGAAGCTACCTGGAGGAAGCCCCCAGGAGCCCAGCCGCTGGGTGCTGCAGGGAGAGATCATCGGTTGGAGAGGCGCCCTCGCCCCCGCCGTCGGCCTGGATCTGAGAGGCAAGGCCGAAGCCTTGGAGATCGGGCCCCTGGCGTCCTTCGCCGTCCCCGCGGAGATGCGTCCCGAGGGCCGGCTGCAGGACTTCTCCCTGCAAGTCTCCAGCCCCGCCGGTGGACCCGATCTCAACGTCACCCTGACCAGCACCGCCGCCGAGCTCCGAGCCCCCGACGGTGCCCGAGCCGAGCTGCGGGAGCTGCGTCTGGAAGCCTCGGCGACTCTCGACGGCGAGCTGCCGGCGCCGGGCTGGAAGCAAGCCCGGGGCAGCCTGCAGCTGGCGGAGGCGACCCTCCTTCCCTCTGCCGAGGCTGCCAACGGCCCGTCCCCGCCGCCGGCTCCCGAGCTGGCTCAGCGGTTGACGCGGCGGCTGGCTCGCCAGCTGACTCGGCCGGCCCTGAGCGTCGAGCTCCTTCCGACAGAAGCAGGCCAGAGGCTGACGGCCCAGCTCCAGATTCCGGAGCTCCTGCAGGGGGCTTCGCTGCAGCTGGGGTGGAACCAGGAGCAGGAGCTCCGGGAAGTGACCGGCCGCGTCGAGCAGCTGGAGCTGGCGCCGCTCCTACCTTGGCTAGCCCCCCCGGCAGAGCTGGAGATCGAAGGCCACCTCGACCTGCGGGCCGAGACTCTCGAGGAGCCCCCGGGGCAGCCTCGGCTGGAGCTCCAGGCTTCCCTCGACTCCCAGCGCCTCGCCCTCTCGGACCTGCGAATGGAAGAAGCGGCCTTGGAGCTCGTAGCGTCGACTCCTCTACCAGCGCTGGCCCATGCTCTCTCCGCCGACGCTCCACTGCCGGTGGCCCTCGATGCGCGGATCCAAGGAAAGCGCCTGGAAGTCCCTGCCCAGGGGTCGGTCCATGACTTCCAAGGAGTGAGCCTGGAGATCCGCGGGCCGCTCCTGCTTCCCCAGCCCGCGGAATCCGGCTCCACCGGAGCGGAGCCGGAAGCAGAATCCGTCCTCGCCCAGCTGGCGACGGTGTTGGATGGCGAGCTGTCGGTGCTCGGAAGGGTCGCCTCCTCCTCCACTCTGCCGCAGGAATTGCTGCCCTTGGAGCTTCAGGCCACCGGCCGAGCCCTCGAGGACCAGGCAGCGCCGGAAACAGCCCTGGCGGTGGACGGGCGGCTGGGCACCGGTGGCGCCGGCAGCGGCCGGATCCAGGGGAAGGTGGCAGCTGGGGACGGTGACCACGCGACTCCCCTCCTCGACCTGCGCTGGAGCTGGGCCCTCGACCGCCTCGAGGGCCTACCCCGGCTTCTGGGCGAGCTGGGGCTCTTCGACTCCGGCGCCTTGCCGGAAGACCTGCGCCTCGGCGGTTCTTCCCGGCTCCAGGGGCGGCTGCGGGGTCCCGCCAAGTCTCCGCGGCTCGACGCGGAGGTGCGGGTGACGGACGGTCTGCTAGCCACCGGGGAGACACGGTTGGAGCACCTTGCCATCACCACCCGCGCAAGCTGGGCGGCGCTGCTGGACTCTCGCCGGCCCGTCGTCGTCGAGCAGCTGGAGGTCCGGGGCCGCGGCACCGTGGCACCGCTGGCACCGCTGCCTTTCCGCCTCCAGGCCGGCGGCCGCTGGCGGTCTGAAGCTCCTGCCACCGGATTCCCGGCGGCGGTGCCGGCTCCCGGTTTGGACCTCGGCGGGCTCGAGCTGACCAGCCTCGACCTCGTAGCGGGTCCCACCGAAACCGAGGTTGCACTCCTGGAAGAGACCGCGGCCCTCGGGCGGCTGCAGCTGACGCCGGCAGAGGGCGCCGGGAACCGCTGGACTCTGCGCTTGAAAGGAGTGGAGCTCCCCGCCTGGCGCCGTACCCTCGAGCCCCTCGTCGGCGATCCGGCACCGGGGCTCCGCTTCCAGGGCCAGGCCGCCGCCGAGCTGGAGGTTCGCCGCAGCGGTGGGGGCTGGGAAGGGGCCGGGAGCGCCAACCTCAGCAGCACCGGCTTTGCCTCCGACGACGGAGCTCGGGTGCTCGAAGGCCTGGCCAGCCGCTGGACCGTCGAAGGGGCGCTGACTCACGAGGCACTGAGCCTCAGCGCCAGCGGAGAAATGGACGGATTCTTGCTGCTATGGGATACCTTCTTCGCCGACTTCTCCAATCTCGAGAGCCAGGTCGGCGCCACCGCCACTCTGCCCATCGCTTCCGAAGAGGCAGCGCGGAAGCCCTGGAACGCTGAAGCCCGGTGGTCCCTGCCCGAGGGGCGTCTGCTCCAGGCCACCGTCGACGGCCCCGAGGAAGACGGTGCGGGACTTCGCTACACCGCCAATCTGACCCTGGAGGATCTGCAGGCCACCTTCCGCCGCCACCTGCGGGAGCCCTTGGTCACCGCCATGCCCGAGCTTGCGGAGCTCGCCGTCGGCGGACAGCTGGAGGCGGTGCTCAACGGTCGCATCGCGGCTGGGCCGCCGGAGGCCCGAGCAACCACCGTCCTGGGCGATCTCAACCTCGCCGGCATACAGCTCCACAACCCGGCCCAAGAACTGACGGTGGAAGATCTCTACCTCAGCCTGCCGCTGGACTTGCGACTGCCCCGAAATCCCGATCCCGCCGCCGACACCGCCGCCCCCCGGCCCCGCCGAGGCACCCTGGGCTATAGCTCCATCGCCTTCCGCGACCTGCGGCTGCCCGCGGTGGCCAGCCGGCTGCTGGTGCGCGGTGACCGCGTCCGACTGGAAGAACCGCTGGTGGTGCCGGTACTGGGGGGAGAGGTGGAGCTACGGCGCCTGATTCTCGCCGACCTGCTGGGGGAACGGTCGGTGGAAGGCTCCCTGCGCGTCTCCGGGCTGCAGCTACGCCGGCTGTCGGAGAGCCTCGGCCTCTTCCCCCTGGAGGGCACGGTGGAAGCGGTGCTGCCGGAGGTGCGGCTGGTGGGGGACCGGCTGGAAGTCGAGGGCGGCGGCCGAGCCCGGCTCTTCGGTGGCACCGTGGAGGTGTCGGATATCGGCGCCGAGGGCCTCTTCGACCCCTTCCCCCGTTTCCGCCTGTCGGCCCAGTTCGAGAACCTGCATCTGGAGCAGATTACCCGCCAGCTGGACTTCGGCGAGATGACCGGCCGTATCGAAGGAGGCATCAGCGACCTCTTGTTGGTGGGCGGCTCGCCGGTGCGTTTCGACGCCGTCGTCCGCAGCGTGACGCCGAAGCAGGAGCGGCGCACCGTAGGGGTCAAGGCGATCAACAACATCGCCATCCTGGGCACTGGCGCCAGCGCCGGCACCAACATCCTCGACCGCGGCATCCACCGCCTCTTCGACCGCTACACCTACTCCGCCCTAGGGGTGGCCATGACCCTGCAGGGAGACGCCTTCCGTCTTCGGGGGTTGGAGTACCGCGGCGACCAGGAGCTTTTCCTCCGCGGCGCCTTCCCCTTCCCCATCGACGTGATCAACGCCCAGCCCGGCGGCACCGTCTCCTTCCAGGCCATGGTCCGCCGGCTGCAGAACCTCGACCTCGAGAGCGCCACCACTCGTCCTCAACAATGAGGCTGCTGGTAGACTGCAGGCGGACCGGCGCACCGGTTCCGGGATGCCCCGCTGCAAAGGGGCTCCCGAGACCCACACCCAGGAGATCCTCACCATGAAGCGCTCGACCCCCTTGCTCTTGATCACCGCCGCTCTCGCCACCGTGGTCCTCGCCGCCTGCGTCACCATCAACGTCTACTTCCCGGAAGAGAAAGTCCGAGAGCTCTCCGAGCAGATCGAGGATGCGGTGGAAGAGCAGGCCGCCCAGGACGACGGCACCGTCGCCGAGCCCTCGGACCTGGAGCCCTCGGAGGCTGAAGCTGCCAATCCGGAGAGCTCCGGAGCCGAGACTTCCGGAGCTGAGACTTCCGGAGCAGGTGCCCGGATCTCGCCGGCGGGCTGGCTGCTGCACCTGCTCCCCGCCTCCCAGGCCCTGGCTGCGGACGAGGTAGCGGCACCGGAGATCAGCAACCCGGCGATCCGGAGGATCATTCAAAGCCGCGCCCAGCGCCTGCCGGAGATCCGCAACTACCTGCAATCCGGCGTCCTGGGAGAGAACAACCAGGCGCTGCTGGAGATCCGCAGCCTGGAAGATCTGGACCTGCGTCAGCGCGCCGAGGTACAACGGCTGGTGAAGGCCGAGAACGGCGACCGCGACCGCATGTTCGAGGAGATCGCCGCCGCCACCGGCGCCGAGATGTCCCAGCTGCCGCAGATCCGCCGCACCTATGCCGAGACGCTGCGCCAGAAGGCCGATCGGGGCACCTGGATCCAGGAGCCGGACGGCAGCTGGCGGCGCAAATAGCGACCCCGGGAGCTGAAGAAACTCGCTGCTAGTACCGATGATCTATCTCCAATCCCTCGCCGCCGTGCTGGCGGTCATGATCGTGCTCTGGCTGATCAGCCTGGTACGCCGAGACGTCAGCATCGTGGACGCCTTCTGGGGTCCCGGCTTTCTGCTGGCGGCGGGGGTGGCCCATCTGGAGGGCACCGGCTACGCCCCCCGGGGCTGGCTTCTGCTGGCCCTGGTGGCGGTGTGGAGCCTGCGGTTGGGGATTTACCTCTTGTGGCGCAACCTCGACCACGGCGAGGAAGACTACCGCTACCGCAAGATGCGGGATCACTGGGGCAAGAGCTTCCCACTGGTCAGCCTCGGCACCATCTTCCTCTTCCAGGGGGTGTTGCTGTGGTTCATCTCCCTCACGCTGCAGGTAGCGGTCCTCTCGGACACCCCCCAACGGCTCACCTGGCTCGACGCCCTGGGGGTGCTGCTCTGGCTGGTGGGCTTCGTCTTCGAAAGCGTCGGCGACTGGCAGCTGAGCCGTTTCAAGGCGGACCCGTCGAATCAGGGGAAGGTCCTCGATTCCGGTCTGTGGCGCTACACCCGCCATCCCAACTACTTCGGAGACTTCATGGTCTGGTGGGGCTATTTCTGTATCGCCCTGGCCACCCCCCAAGGCTGGATGACGGTGCTCAGCCCCCTGGTCATGAGCATCTTCCTGCTCAAGGTCTCCGGCGTCGCCCTGCTGGAGAAGAAGCTCTCCAAGACCCGGCCCAAGTACCGGGACTACGTCGAACGCACCAACGCTTTCTTCCCCGGTCCACCGAAGAAGTCCACCGCCCAATCCTCTCCGGAATCTCCCTCGGACGACGCCGCCTAGGCGCTGCGAAGACGTTCTGATGCCGCTGCAACTACCCATCGAGGAGGTTCTGTCCACCGCCGCCGCACCGCCGGTGGAGCGAGCCCAGGTGCTCGGCCGGTCGCGTCAGGATCGCCCCATCCACGGCTACCGCTTCGGCTCCGGGCCGTTGCGCATCAGCCTGCTGGCGGGTAGTCACGCCGACGAGCCGGTGGGGCCGGAGCTGCTCCGGCGCCTGGTCAGCTACCTCGACGAGCTCCCCATCACCGCCCACCCCCTCACCGCCGCCACCTGGTACATCGTTCCCCACGTCAACCCCGACGGCGAGGCCGCCAACCGGCCGTGGAGCGGAGAGCTCGTGGCGGCGAAAGACCATCGGGGAGAAGACGATCAAGGCTACGACCTGGCCGCCTACCTGGAAGGGGTCAGCCGGGAACCCCCGGGGGACGACATGGAGTGGGGCTATCCGGAGGTGAGTGACGACGGCGAGCTGGAGGACGCGGACGAGCTGCGGCCGGAGAACCTGGCGGTGACCCGCTTCCTCCTCGGCGCCGGCAGTCCCTTCCACCTCCACGCCAGCCTCCACAGCATGGCCTTTGCCCAGGGACCGTGGTTTCTGCTGGAGCCGGATTGGGTCGATCGGACCGAGGATATGCAGCGGCAGCTGACGGAGCGGGTGGAGGCCATGGGCTACGGCCTCCACGACGTGGACCGTCAGGGCGAGAAGGGTTTCCGGCGCATCGCCCCGGGCTTTTCCACCCGCCCTGACTCCCGGGCCATGGCCGCCTACTTCATCGGCCGCGGCGAAGCGGAAACCGCTGCTCTCTTCCAGCCCTCGTCCATGGAGCTGGTGCGCTCCCTGGGCGGCGATCCCCTGACCCTGGTCTCCGAGATGCCCCTCTTCCTGGTGCCGCCGCCGGGGAACGAACCCCAGCCGGGGGGCTCCGACGGTCCACCCAACCCCGCCGGCGGCACCGAGCCGCGCAATCGATTCCTCGCCTGGGCCCAGCAACGGCTGCGGCAGCTGTCGCCGCAAGACTTTCGCGGCGAAGCGGAAGCCTACGGCATCCGCCCCATGCCCCTGAGAGACCAAATGCGCCTGCAACTGGCCTTCCTCAATGCCGGTCTGGCGGCGGTGACGGCGGACGAGCTCCGGGAGCAGGAAGACGGGGAGGACTGAGGAGGTGGCCGCCACCGGCGACTGGGGCCGCCTGCGCCGGGACTTCCACCGGCTGCGGACGATCAAGGGTTGGAGCCCGCTGCGGGCGCTTCTGGACGTTCTTTGCTTCGACGCCGGCTTTCAGGCGCTGCTGCTGCACCGGCTGGCTCACGCCGCCGTGAGCCGCCGCATCCCCGCCCTGCCAGCGCTCTGCCGCCGCCTTTCCGTCGCCTTCTGTGGCGTCGACATCCTGCCCCGGGCGGAAATCGGCGGCGGCTGCCTCATTCCCCACGGTCTCGGCATCGTCATCGGCGGCACCGCCGTCCTCGGCGAGGATTGCACGCTGCTCCAGGGCGTCACCCTCGGTGAGGCACGCTTCGACGAGCTCGCCTGCCCCAAGGTCGGGGATCGCGTGACCTTGGGGGCCCGGGCTACCCTGTTGGGCGGAATCGCCGTCGGCGACGACGCCATGGTCGCCGCCGGTGCGGTGGTGCTCGAAGACGTCCCCGCCGGCGCCACCGTCGCCGGAGTGCCGGCGAAGGAGCTCAGCACCCGCCGGGCTTCCTGAGCCGTCGGCAGCTTCCACCGCCGGATTCACCCCTACCGAAGCCCGGCGATCCGCGTCACCGGCCCTCTCCCCCACCGGCGGGCTCGGAGTCTTCCTCGGCGAGCAAACCACGGATCTCCGCGGCCAGAGTCTTGCCGTTGAACCGGCGCTCGGCGGGGAGGGAGCGGCCGACGTGCATGAAGGAGGAAGGCGCCGGCGGCGGTCCTTCGGCCCAGCGGGTGCCCGGGGCGTAGAGCAGGAAGGTATCCCAGGCCAGCTCTTCCCCGAGCTCCAGGGGCTTGGACACCTGAGCCGCCAGATCGTGGGCGGGGGTCCAATAATGCACCACCCGAGAGTCCGGCAGGAAGGCGGTGGCCTCCTTCGCATCCTGGCGCTCCTCGCCGCCGAGCATCGGCCCCCACACCAGGTAGAGAGCCAGATCGTCGCTCTCGATGTCGTGCATCACGTAGCGCTGAATGACCCGGGCGCTGGCCAGGCAGATCCCGCATTTCGGCGACAGCAGCACCATCAACCGCACCTTGTCGGCGTCCTGATTGAAGCGTTCCCGCAGCTCGTCGCCGGAATCCGCCAGGGACTCCACCACCGCCGTAGTGCGCTCCGGCCGCGGGTCGAAGGCTTCGCCGGTACGCTCCAGCACGAAGGGCACGTGGTTGCGGCCATCGTCGTCGTACCAGCCGGTGAACATGCCCTCGATGCGGCTCCCGCCGTCCTTTACCTCGCCTTCGAAGAGATAGCGGGCGTTCTTGGTGCGTTCGGAGTCGCGGAAGAATTCCAGCGTCACCTGAGTGCCGTCCTGCTCGACGGTGGTCAGGGGGTAGAACTCCATGCGCTGACTCGGGATGTCGATATTGCCCCCCATCACGCCCTCCTCGCCGGAGGCCAGCTCCACCAGCATGTCGAGCTCGATCTCCCCTTCGGCGTAGACGATCCAACCCTGCCAGATCCCCTCCAGGGTCGGAGCTAGAGGATCGGCGGATGGGGTCTCGGATGGGGCTTCAGATTGGGAATGAGCGGGCAGGGCCACCAGCAGCGCGGCGCACAGCAGCGCAGCCCAAAGCAGCGCGGAGTGCGGCGCGACAAAACGGCGGCGGGCGCGGGACGGAAGGGAATGGGTCATGACCGGTGTTCTCCTCTCAGGGGGAAACTCTCCAGGGTTTCAGCGAAATCGATCTCATGGGATCCTCTAGCAGCGGGCCTCGAAGCTGCGGGCGCCGATGCGACTGCCGGCCGCCGGCCTCAACCCTGTCCCGGCAGGGGAACCAGCCGGCGGGCCAGCTGCTGCGCCACGGTGGCCACGTGGGGTGGTTCGTGCATGGTCAGGTGGTGTCCGGGAGTGACCACGAAGTCGAGGCCACCGCGCACCAGCTGGATCCAGGCCAGCTCCGGCCGCGGCGGATCTCCCGGCCGGCGCTCCTGCGCCCGCAGCAGCACGGCGGAGCCGTCCAGGGGCTGCGGCTCGTACCCGTAGAGCGCCGCGGCGTTGGCCAACAGCACCCGCGCCGAGCGCAGCAAAGCCTCCCGATCCAGCCGAGCGTCCTCTCCGAGCTGGTCCCGCGCCGCATTCCAGGCCGCCTCGAAGCGGGCCTCGAAGCCTTCGAGGGCGCGCAGCTCCTCGACTTCCGGAGCACTGCCGGTCTGGCCGGCGAAGACCGCCGCCAGCGCCGCCGCCTCGTCCTCCCGGGGTGGCATCTGGTCCAGGCACGGGGTGTCGAAGAGGGCCAGCAGCTCCACGTCTTCTCCATCCGCCAACAGGCGCTGAGCCAGCTCGTAGGCCACCATCCCGCCCATGGACGCTCCTCCCAGGCGGTAGGGGCCGGCGGGCTGGCGCTCTCGCAGCAGACTCAGGTAATGCTCCGCCATCGCCTCGATGGAGGTCAGAGGCTCCTCCCCCGACTCCAACCCCAGGGAGCGGAAGGCGTAGAGCGGCGGGCTGCCGCCGGGGACTGCTGTCAGAGCGCGGGTCAAGGAGCGGCCCAAGGACCGAAACGTGAAGGCCTGACCGCCCACCTGGTGCACCAGGAAGAGGGGGCTCTCTCCTTCCCCAGCGTCGGCACCGAGGAGTACGAGACAGCTGGCAGGAGCCACCTCAGCGCTTCCGGCGGCCGCCTCCACCCGGCGGGCCAGACCGCGCAGGCTGGAGCTTTCGAGCACCGCGCTGGCGGGGAGGCTGGCGTTCAGCTCCTCCTCCAGCCGCGCTCCCAGGCGGATGGCCATCAGGGAGCTGCCGCCGAGCTCGAAGAAGTCGTCCCCGGGGCCGACGGTGTCGACCCCGAGCATCTCTTGCCAGATGCCGGCGATGGCCGCCTCGGTGGCTGAGCCGTAGGTTTGGGAGGTGGGTTCCTCCGGCGCCCCAGCGGGAGGCTCGGCAGGAGCCGGCATCGCCGCCGGTCCCGGTGAGGCACCGTTGGCGCCGACACGAGCACTGGCTCCGGCGCGATACTCCCCACCGGCGAAGGGGTAGGTCGGCAGGGGCACTCGCCGCCGCCGTTCCTCCGCGTAGTAGCCGGTCCAGGAGACCTCCACCCCCACCGCCCACAGCCGGCCGATGGCGGTGGTCCAGGCTTCCAGATCCTCCTTCCGCTGCCGCGGGTGGGGCAGCGAGGTCTGGATCAACACCGCCGACGAAGCCCGGGGATGACGCCGCGCCAAGGTCGCCAGCTGGCGGCCGGGGCCCACTTCCAAGAGCAATGGGGCTTCCAGGAGCCCCGGGTTCGCCAGCGTCGCCGGGGAGTCGGACTCGGCCCCACCGGGCTCCTCCAGCAAGAGGTTCAGTCCGTCGCCGAAGCGCACCGTGCGGCGCAGCTGGTCGGCCCAATATTCCGGGTCCAGGGCCTGCTCGGCGGTGAGCCAGCGGCCGGTGACGTTGGACAGCACCGGCAACCGCGGCTCCTGTCGCTCCACCGCCATGACCTCGAAGACGAAGTCCTCCGCCGCCGCTTCCATGGAGCGGCTATGGAAGGCGTGGGAGGTGGTCAGACGGCGGCAGGAGACGCCGCCCTCCTGGAGCCGCTCTTCCAGCGCCGCCACCGCCGCCTCGTCCCCGCTGGCGACGCAGGCCCGGGGGCCGTTGACCGCCGCCAGCTCCAGGCCGTGCTCCTCCAGCAGAGGCTGCAGCTCCGCCTCCGACAGCTCCGCCGAGAGCATGGCGCCAGCGGGCATCTCGGCCATCAGCGAGCCCCGCAGCGCCACCAGCCGCAGCGCGTCCTCGAAGCGAAAGACCCCGGCGAGGGTCGCCGCCACATACTCCCCCACCGAATGCCCCAGCAGCGCCGCGGGCTCGACCCCCAGGCTCTGCCAGAGCTTCGCCAGAGCGTGCTCGACGGCGAAGAGCACCGGCTGGGTGTAGCGGGTGTCGGCGAGACGCCGATCGGCCTCAGCCTCGGTCTCGGCATGGGAGTGGGCGTCACCCCTGGCGCCGAAGAGCAGCTCCTCAAGCCCCACGTCGAGGATCGGCTCCAGCACCTCCGCGGCGCGCTCCAGCTCAGCCCGAAAGACCGCCTCGTGATGGAAGAGCCTCGCCGCCATGCCGGCATATTGGGCTCCCTGACCAGAGAGGAGAAGTACCACCGGCGGCGCCTGAGGTCGGCGCTCCCGGGTCCACACCTGCTCCGGAGCCTCTCCCCGTAGCGCCGCCACCGCCTCGCCGGCGTCGCGGCAGACGACGGTGCGGCGATAGGCCATGGCCCGCCGCCCCACCTGCAGGGTGTAGGCGACATCCGCCAGCTCCCGGGAGCTCAGAGGAAGCCGGTGGTCCAGATGGGCCGCCAGGCGCTGGCTCATGCGCTCCAAGGCCTCCGGGGTCTTGGCGGAAAGTACCAGCAGCTGCACCGGCCGGCCTTCGCTGCCGGCCGGCGGCGGCGGAGCTTCCTCCACCACCAGGTGGGCGTTGGTACCGCCGATGCCGAAGGAGCTGACCCCCGCCCGCCGCGGCCTGCCGTCCCGGCGCCAGGGCAACAGCTCGGTGGCCAGGCGAAAGGAGGAACGGTGGATCTCCAGCTCCGAATTGGGTTCCTCCATGTGCAGGGTCGGCGGAATCTCCTCCCGTTCCAGCGCCAGCACGGTCTTGATCAGGCCGGCGACGCCGGCGGCGGCGTCCAGATGGCCGAGATTGCTCTTCACCGACCCCAGGGCGCAGCCGTTGAGGTGGTTCGGGTCGGAACCGAAGGCCTCCCGCAGCGCCGCTACCTCGATGGGGTCCCCCATGGGTGTGCCGGTGCCGTGGGCTTCGACGTAGGAGATTGACTTCGCCTCCACGCCGGCGGCGGCGTGGGCCTGGCGAATGGCCAGCGCCTGAGCGCCGACGCTGGGGGCAGTGAAGCCCACCTTGCGGGCGCCGTCGTTGTTGAGGGCCGACCCCAGGATCACCGCCCGCACGGTGTCGCCGTCCGCCACCGCCCGGTCGAGCCGTTTGAGCACCACCACCCCCACGCCGCTGCCGCCGACGGTGCCCGCGGCGCCGGCGTCGAAAGCTCGGCAATGACCGTCTGGGGAGGCGATGCCCCCCTCCTCGAAGAAGTATCCGCGCTGCTCGTCGGCGCGGATGCACACACCGCCGGCCAGGGCCAGCTCGCAATCTCCCCGCAGCAGGCTCTGGCTCGCCAGATGCACCGCCACCAGCGAGGTGGAACAGGCGGTCTGGACGTTGAGGCTGGGACCGTGGAGATCGAGGCGGTAGGAGACTCGGGTGGGCAGGTAATCCCCCTGGTTGCCCAGGTGCAGAGCGTACTCCCCCACCGAGCGCACCAGATCCGAATCCGCCATCAACCGCGGCAGATAGCCATTGGCGCTGACTCCGGCGAAGACACCGATGCGCTCCCCCCGGGCCGGAGCGATATAGCCGGCGTCCTCCAGCGCCTGCCAGGAGGTCTCCAGAAACGCCCGCTGCTGGGGATCGACGATCTCCGCCTCCCGCGGCGGGATCTCGAAGAAGCCGGCGTCGAAGCGGTAGGGGTCGTCCACCGCCCCCCGGCGGCGCACGTAGCGGGGATCCGACAGCACTTCCTCCGGTACCCCGGCCGCCCGCAGCTCCTCCTCGGAGAAGTCCCGGATCAACTCCCGGCCTTCCCTCAAAGCCCGCCAGAGCTCTTCCACATCGCCGGCAGCGGCAAAGCGGCCGGCCATGCCCACGATGGCGATGGCGGTGCTCTCCTGGGCGTCCTGCGCCGGCGCCGGCGACACCTCCGCGGCCTCCAACGGCTCCTCCACCCCCGCCAGCGCCGCCGCCAGGGTGGCGACGGTGGGATAGCGGAAGAGATCCGCCATGGGCACGTCCCGATCCAGCGCCTCCGCCAGCCGGCCGTGGACTCGGGCGATGAGCAGGGAGTGACCGCCGAGGTCGAAGAAATTGTCCTCCCGCCCCACTTCCGCGACGCCGATGACGTCCCGCCAGACCTCCGCCACCACCGTCTCCATGCGGGTGCGGGGAGAGGCCGCCGGCGCCCCCTCGACCTGCCGTGCCTGCTCCGGCGACGGCAGCGCCTTGCGGTCGAGCTTGCCGGTGGCGGTCAGCGGCCATTGCTCCAGGGCAACGAAGGCGCTGGGCACCATGTATTCCGGCAGCTGGGCCCGGGCGGCGGCCCGCAGGGGCTCGGAGAGATCCGCCGGCGAGGCACCGGTGGTGGTGTAGTAGGCCACCAGCCGCTGATCCCCCGGCACGTCCTCCCGCACCAGTACCACCACCTCCCGAAGCCCCGCACCGTCACCCGCCGCTTCCGCCAGCACCGACTCGATCTCCCCCAGCTCGATGCGGTAGCCCCGGACCTTGACCTGGGTATCCCGGCGGCCGAGGAACTCGAGCACTCCGTCGGCCCAGAAGCGGGCCCGGTCACCGGTGCGGTAGAGCCTCCCCCCGGCGTCCTCCGGCCCGGCGAAAGCGTCCGGCAGGTATTGTCGAGCGGTGAGGGCCGGCTCCTGGGCGTAGCCGGTGGACAGCACTTCGCCACCGATGAGCAGGTCCCCGGCCACCCCCACCGGGCAGGGCTCGAAGCTCTGGTCCACCACGTGGTAGCGGGCGTTCTGAATCGGCCGGCCGTAGGGGATGCTGGCCCAGGTCGGATCCACCGCCCCGACAGGATAGAAATTGGACCAGATGGTGGCTTCGGTGGCGCCCCCCAGGCCGATGACCTGGACCTCCGGGAAGGCCCGCCGCAGGCGGTCCGGCAGGGACACCGGAATCCAATCGCCGGAGAGGAAGACCAGCCGTAGCGGCGCCTTCGCCGGTCGTTCCGGCAGCAGCGGCACCAGCCGCACTAACGCCGCCGGCGCCGAGTCCCAGAAGGTGATTGCCTCCCGCTGCAGGATCTCCACCAGCCGCAGGGGACTCTCCAGCTCCTCCTCCGACGCCAGCCGCACGGTGCCGCCGGCGCCCAGGATGCCGAAGATGTCATAGACCGAGAGATCGAAGGCCAGGGCGGTGGTGAAGAGCACACGGTCCCCAGGCCCGACGGCGAAGGTCCGGTTGACCCAATGGATGAGGTTCACCGCCGGCCGGTGGCGCACCATCACCCCCTTGGGACGGCCGGTGGAACCGGAGGTGAAGATGATGTAGGCCAGATCCTCGGGTCCCGCCCAGGGCGCCGGCGCCGCGGCGCTACAGCCGGCGACGTCGGCGGCGGTGACCAGCCTCCGCTCCTGAGGGCCGGCGACGCCCTCCGCTGCGCTCCCTTCCCCGGGATCGTCCAGACAGATCACGTGCCCCAGAGCCTGCAGAGGCTCCGGATCGTCCAGCGGCGCCACCCGGTGGGATTCGGTGATCAACACCCCGATCTCTTTGTGGTCGATGATCCACCGGCAGCGCTCCGCCGGCCAGGAGCTCTCCAGCGGCACGTAGGCGGCACCGGATTTGAGCACCGCCAGCACCGCCACCACCATCGCCGGCCGCCGCGGCAGATGCACTCCCACCAGGGTTCCGGGGCCGGCTCCCAGGCGCCGCAGCTGATGTGCCAGCCGGTTGGCCCGAGCATCCAGCTCGCCGTAGCCGAGGGTCTCACCGGCGGTGACCAGCGCCGGCGCCGACGGCTGCCGCTGGACCTGCTCCTCGAAGAGCCGGTGCATGGTGTGACCCGCGGGGAAGGCACCGGCGGTATCGTTCCATTCCAGGATCACCGCCTGGCGCTCCGCCGGCGCCAGCAACGGCAGCCGCCCCACCGGCAGATCCGGCTCGGCGGTGAAGCCGGTGAGCAGGGTGCGCAGCTGGCCCGCCATGCGCAGCGCCGTGGTGGGGTCGAAAAGCTCCGTGTCGTAGCGCAAGGCGAGCTCGACCCCGACCTCGTCCTCGCGCACGAAGAGGGCGAGATCGAATTGGGACTCGCCCCGGCGCACCGGCACGCCGGCGGTGGCGAGGCTGCCCAATCGCAGGGTGTCCATGGCCGGGTCCGCCGGCACCAGGAGGGTTTGGAAGACCGGCGCATGACTGAGGTCGCGGTCCGGCGCCACCTCCTCCACCAGCCGTTCCACCGGCAGCGCCTGGTGAGCCAGAGCTCCCAAGACCACGCCGCGGACCCGGTCCAGGAGCTGCCGCGGGGTCGGGTCCCCCGCCAGGGAGACGCGCAGCGCCAGGGTATTGACGAAGAGGCCCACCAGGCCCTCGAGCTCGGAGCGGTCCCGCCCCGCCACCGGCGTTCCCACCACCACCTCCCGCTGCCCCGAGACCCGGGCCAGGAAGGACGAGTAGATGGACAGCATGGTCATGAAGCAGGTGGTGCCGGTGTCGTGGGCCAGCTGGTGCACCGCTTGGGCCACCTGCGGATCCAGCGCCACCGCCACCAGGTCGCCGCGATGACTTTGCAGCGACGGCCGGGGATGGTCTAGAGGCAGCTCCAGCACCGCCGGCGCTCCCGCCAAGACCTGGCGCCAATAGGTCACCAGCTGCTCCAACGCCGCCTCGTCCAGGCGCCGGCGTTGCCACACCGTGAAATCCGCATACTGCAGCGGCAGGGGCCGCAGCCTGGCCGCCGGCTCCGCCACCTGCGGATCCTGCATCGCGGCATAGAGCTCCGCCAGCTCGTGGAGCACGATGGCCACCGACAGGCCGTCGGTGGTGATGTGGTGCTGGGTGAGCTGAAGGTGGTGCTCCTCCCGCTCCAGGCGTAGCAGCGTCCAGCGCATCAGCGGCAGCTGGTGGAGGGCGAAGGGACGGCGCCCCTCCCGCTCCCGCAGGCGATCCGCCACCGCCCGCCGCGGTCCCGGCGGCAGCCCCGACAAATCCACCACCGGTAGCGTCACCGTCAGCTCGTCCTCGACCTGCTGCAGCACCCGGCCACCGGTCTCGACGAAGCGCGTACGAAGGGCCTCGTGACGGTTCACCAACGCCTGGATCGCTGCCTGAAGGCTGGCCACCGCCAGCGGTCCCTGGACGCTCCAGGCCCGGGCGATATGGTACGCCGCCGGATGGGCGATGAGCTTGTCCAGGAACCACAGCCGCTCCTGGGCGAAGGACATGGGCATGCCGCCGTCCCGGGGCAGAGGCCGCAAGGGAATCTCCGGCAGCGCGCTGGCGACGGTGTGAGCGTCTTCCACCCGCTCCGCCAACTGCGCCACCGTCGGCGCCTCGAAGAGCACCCGCACCGGCAGATCCACTCCGAAGGCCTCGGTGACCCGCGCCATCAGCCGGGTGGCCAGCAGCGAGTGACCACCGAGGGCGAAGAAGGTGTCGTGGCGGCCCACCCGGGGAATCCCCAGGAGCCGGGCCCACAGCGTGGCCAGCAGCTCCTCGGTCTCGCCCTGGGGCTCCGCTTCCTGCTCCGCGGTCCGCCCCCATTGCAGCTTCGGCGCCCGCTGCGCCAGGCGCCCGCGGTCCACCTTGCCGGTGGGGGTCAGGGGCAGCTGGTCCACCACCGCGAAACCCGCCGGCATCATGTAGTCCGGCAGCCGCGGGGCCAAGTGCTGCGCCAGCCGATCCGGCAGGTCGAGGGCCAGATCCACTTCGCCGTCCTCGGTCTCCACCGGCTCGATGAAGGCCGCCAGCCCCGCCGCCCCCGGCAACGCCACCACCACCGCGGCGTGGACCTGCGGATGCTCCTCCAGCTGCGCCTCGATCTCCCCCAGCTCAATGCGGTATCCCCGCACCTTGACCTGGTGATCCGTGCGGCCGAGGAATTCGATCTCCCCCCCGGGCAGCCAGCGCACCCGGTCGCCGGTGCGGTATAGGCGGCCCCCGGGGCGAGAGCCGTCCCCCGGCTCGCTCCCCTCACTGGGGAACGGGTCCGGCAGAAACCGGTCGGCGGTGAGGCCGGGACGGTGGAGATAGCCCCGGGCCAGGCCGGCACCGCCGATGAAGAGCTCCCCGGGAACCCCCAGGGGCACGGGGGACAGACGGCGGTCGAGGATCAGCAGGCGCTTGTTGGGCAGCACCCGGCCGATGGACGGCGGCCGGGCCTCCTGGGCGCGAGCCAGGGCGGCCACCTCGCCGGAGGTGGTGACCACCGCGTCCTCCGTCGGACCGTAGTTGTTGATCAGCCGGAAGGGCAGCCCCGGCCGCGGCGCCCGCCGCAGGCGATCCCCGCCCACCAGCAGGATGCGCAGCGCCAGGCCCGGCGGTGCCTCCTCCTCCAACATCGCCTCCGCCAGCGGCGTCGGCAGGAAAGTGACGGTGATCTGCGCCTGCGCCAGCCAGCGGTAGAGAGTCTCCGGGTCGGTGCGCGCTGCCGACGGCGGCACGTGCAGCGAAGCGCCGGCGGCCAGCGGCGGCCACAGCTCCCAGACCGAGGCGTCGAAGGCCGGGCTGGCCACCAGGGCACAGTGGTCACCGGTCCCCAGCTGGAACGCCTCGAGGTGCCAGGTCACCAGGTTTATGGCGCCGCGGTGGGTGACCTCGGTGCCCTTGGGGCGGCCAGTGGAGCCTGAGGTGTAGATGACGTAGGCCCGCATCAGCGGCTCGGTGGACACCGCCGGTCGTTGCGCCGACTCCTCCGCCACTCGATGCCAATCCGTCTCCAGATCGAGGCAGAGCACGTCCCCCTCCACCGCCGGCACCGCCCCCCCGGCGGTGAGCAACACCCGCACGCCGGAATCCTCCAGAGCGTAGGCGATGCGTTCCGAAGGATGCTGGGGATCCAGCGGTAGGTAGGCACCACCGGCCTTGAGGGAGGCCAAAGCCCCCAGCGGCAGGTGAACCCCCCGGGGCAGACACAATCCCACCAGCACCCCGTGGCCGACGCCGTGGCGGCGCAGCCAGCGGGCCAGGCGGTTGGAACGCTCCTCCAGCTCACCGTAGGACCAGCTCCTCTCCCCGTCACTCACCGCCAAGGCCTCCGGCCGTTCTTCCGCCCGCGCCTCGAAGAGCTGATTCAGCGAGCGCTGAGAAAGCTCCCGGCGGCCCCCCTGGCCGAGCACCAGAATCTGCTGCCGCTCCTCGTCGGCGAGCAGGCTCAGGGTCTCCAGGGGGGCGTCGGGATTGGCCACGGCGCTGCGCAGCAGCTGAAAATAGTGCTCCACCATGCGCTCCATGGTGGAGCGCTGGAAGAGATCGGTGCAGTACTCCCAAATCAGGGTGATGGCGCCGTGGTGCCCACCGTCGGCGCGGCGGGAGATGCGCTGCTCCGCCCGCGGGATGGCCACCACGTTGAGGTCGGACTTGGCGGAGCCGTTGTGGCGCTCCAGCAGCTCGCCCCGGAGGCCGCCAAACTCGGGCTCCGGCACCGGCGAATCGTGGAAGCTGAACATGGCCTGGAACAACGGATTGCGGCTCAGGTCGCGGTCCGGGTCCAGCCGCTCCACCAATTTGTCCAAGGGCATGTCCTGATAGGCGAAAGCCCCCAGGGCGTTGTTGCGCAGACTCTGGAGCAGCGCCGTGTAGGGCATCTGAGGGGTCAAGCGGGTTCGCAGCACCAGGGTGTTGACCACCATCCCCAGCATCAGCTCCACCTCTTTGAGGCGGCGGTTGGCGGCGGCGGTGCCGATGAGCAGATCCAGCTGTCCGCTATACCGCCACAGCAGCACCTTGAAAGCCGCCAACATGCTGATGAAGAGGGTGGTGGACCGGCTCCGCACCATCGCCCGCAGGGCCTCCGCCAGATCCTCCGGCACGTCCACCCGCACGGCGTCGCCGCGGAAACTCTGCATCGGCGGCCGGGGCAGGTCGGTGGGTAGCTCCAGCGCCGGGGGGCTGCCCTCCAGCATGCGGGTGAAGAAGTCCAGATACTCCTCCAGCACCTCGCCGCGCATCCACTGGCGCTGCCAGAGGGCGAAATCCCGCATCTGTACCGGCGGCGGTTCCAGCGGCGACGGCTCGCCGGCGGCGAAGGCCGGGTACAGGGCCTTGGTTTCCTTCAGCAGCTGGGCGAAGGCCCAGCCGTCGTGGACGAAGTGATGCTCCACCTGAATCAACACGTGGTGCTCTCGGCCGTGGCGCAGCAGAACCCACCGCGCCAGCGGCGGCGAGAGCAGATCGAAGGGCTCCTGAAGCGCCCGGCGCACCAGGCGCTCGGACTCCTCGTGGCGCACTGCCTCCGGCAGCCGCCGGAGGTCCAGCAGGGGCAATGGCACCACCATGGGCTCCTCGACGATCTGCACCGGGCTGCCGTCCACCGCCGGAAAGCGCGAACGGAAGACCTCGTGGCGGCGCACCACCTCCGTCAGCACCTGCTGGTAAACGCGGGGCTGCAGCGGCCCGTGGTAGGTGAAGCTGGCCTGGGAGTTGTAGGCGACGTTGCCGGGTGCCAGCTGATCGAGAAACCACACCCGCTCCATGGGAAAGGAGAGGGGCGCCGGCTTCCCCTCCGGCGCCGGCTCGATGGGCGGCAGCTGGAGGCCGGCGCCACCGCCCCGTACCACGGTCGCCAGCCCTGCCACGGTGGGTTGGGTGAAGATCTCCTGGAGGCTGACGTCGACGCCAAACCCGGCCCGCACCCGCGCCGCCAGCTGACCGATGAGCAGCGAGTGACCGCCGAGGGCCAGCAGATCGTCGTGGATCCCCAGCTCCGGCAGTCCCCACAGCTCGCTGCAGATCTCCACCAGAGCCGACTCCACCGGATTCCGCGGCGCCGTGGCCCGGTCCTCTTCCCCACCCTCCAAGCCAGGCTGGGACCGCCCGGCGAAATCCGCCGCCGACGGCGCCGGCAAGGCGTCCCGATCCACCTTGCCGTTGTGGGTCAGGGGCAGCTCCTCGAGCACCACGAAGGCGCTGGGCACCATGGCTCCGGGCAAATGCTCGTCCGCCCAGGCAGCGGCGCTCTCGACCTCGTGACCTGCGACTGGATGATCCAGATGCAGCACCAGATAGGCCACCAGCCGGGGCTCGCCGCCACCATCCTGCCGCGCCATGGCGTAGGTCCGGCGCACCGAGGGATGGCGGTCCAGCACCGCCTCCACCTCACCGGGCTCGATGCGCTGACCGCGGATCTTGATCTGATGATCCACCCGGCCGACGAAGTCCAGCTCGCCGTTCTCCAGCCGCCGCACGGCGTCGCCACTACGGTAGCGACGCCTTCCCGGCTCCTCCGCCAACGCATCCGGCACGAAGCGCTCAGCGGTGAGCGCCGGTCGGCCCAAATACCCTCGGGCCAGGGTGAGGCCACCGATGAGCAGCTCCCCCACCTCGCCTTCCGCCACCGGCGTCAGGGCCGGTGTGGCCACCGCCAGGCTCACCCCTTCCAAGGCATTGCCGAGGGTGGGCCTTCGCCCGGTGGTGCAGCGGGCCACGGAAGACCAAACCGTCGCCTCGGTGGGGCCATAGGCGTTCCACAACCGCCGGCCGCCGGCCCAGGCCGCCGCCAGTGCCGCCGGTAGCGCCTCGCCGGCACAGACCAGATTCTCCAGCTTGCCGAGGCGGGCGCTGGTGTCGCCGCTATCCACCGCCGCCAGCACCGACGGCGGCACCGTCCAATGGGTGATCTCTTCGGTTTCCAGCAGGCGCAACAGCTGCGGACCGGGCATCAAGGTTTGGCGATCCGCCAGCACCAGGCAGGCGCCGGCACCGAGGGCCATGAGGATTTCGAAAACGGAAGCGTCGAAGCTCGGCGGTGCCCACTGCAGAACCCGCTTCCCCGGCCCCGCTCCAAACCGCCGGCGCTGAGCCGCGCACAGCGTGCCCAGGCCGAGGTGGGGCACCATGACGCCCTTGGGCCGGCCGGTGGAGCCGGAGGTGTAGATCAGGTAGGCGAGATGGGCCGGCAGCACCCCGGAGACCACCGCGTCCTCGGGCTGCGACCGGGCTTGCTGCTCTAGCTCGCCGAGGTCCAGGAGCTGCACCGCCGCCGCGGTGAGGCGCTGGGCCACGTCGCCAGTGACGAGGGCGAAGCCGGCTCCGGAGTCACGCAGCTGATAGGTCAGACGCTCGTCAGGATGCCCTGGATCCAGGGGCAGGAAGGCGCCGCCGGCTTTGAGCACCGCCAGCATTCCCACCATCAGCTCGGGGCCTCGCTCCGCCGCCAAGGCCACCACCGTCTCCGGCCCGACCCCGGCGGTCCGCAGGCCCCGCGCCAGTCGATTGCAGCGGGCGTCGAGGTCTCCGTAGGTCAGAGTGCAGGGGCCTGCGCTACCACGGTAGCGGAGAGCCGGAGCCTCCCGGTGGCGCTCCGCCTGTTGCTCGAAGATCTGGTGGAAACAGAGAATCTCGGACCCTTCGCGGGATCCCACCGGATCCGGCGTTCCTCTGCATGCACCATCCTCCACCCCATAGCTCATGAACTCGACTCCTCGAAGCGATTGGAAGTCATGGCCCGATGCGGCTCGGGGCCTGCGGATACAGATCTCCCGATCGCCTTGCGAAGCCTCCTATGCAACTTCGATGGACGCAAAATCCGCAATTTCGGACCACTAAAATCATGATTACTATATAGTGAGATGTGTTTTTGTTCAATAACAACAATTAACCGTTGCCACTAGGTTTTTTGATTTTTGAGCCTCCTTCAGAGGCGGGACCGGGTCGAAACTGCCCCTTTCGGTCCCCTCTCGATACTGGACGAGGTTGATCGACGGAGGGATCGATGCAGTCATTGGGAGCCATTGGATCCGCCCTGCTCTTGCTCGCCACCGGCTGGGTCCATGCCCAGGAAGCAGCGCCCCCGAAGGCCGCCACCGAAGAGGTCCAGGAGGAGGGTCAGGAAGCGATTCGAGAAGCGGTTCAGCTGCGGCGGGCCACCTCCCCCGTGCGGGTCGACGGCAACTTGGACGAAGCCGCCTGGCAGTCCGCGGCGGTGATTCCCATCACCCACGAGTGGATCCCGGCGGACAATGCTCCACCGCCGGTGGCTACGGACTGCTTGGTGACCTTCGACGACGAGCGCCTGTACGTCGCCTTTCACGCCTACGATCCCGAACCGGAGAAGATCCGCCTGCATCTGGCGGATCGGGATACGGAGCTGCCGGACGACAGCGTCGGATTCCTCGTCGACACGTTCAACGACCGCCGGCGGGCCTTCTCCTTTCGGGTCAATCCTCTGGGGGTGCAATTCGACGCGGTGGTCAGCGACGTCGACCGCAGCGAGGACGCCTCCTGGGACACCATCTGGGACTCCGCCGGCCGGCTGGTCCCCGACGGCTACACGGTGGAGATCGCCGTACCCTTTCGCGCCCTGCGCTTTCCTTCCGGTGGCGAGATCCAGACCTGGGGCTTCCTGGCCACCCGCTCCTATCCGCGCTCGGTGGTCCACGAGCTGCGCTCCCAGCCCAATCAGCGGGAGCTCGACTGCGAGGTCTGCCAGCTAGGCCGGATCACCGGCTTCGAGAATCTGGAGACCGGCAACAACCTGGAGATCGTTCCCACCCTCACCTCCACCCGTACCGACGCCCGGCCCGCCCCCGGTGCCGATCTGGAGTCCGGCGACGAGGACCTGGATCCCGGCCTCACGGTGCGCTGGGGCGTCACCCCCAGCGTCACCCTCAACGCCACCATCAACCCCGATTTCTCGCAGGTGGAGGCGGACGTCGCCCAGCTCGACGTCAACGAGCGCTTCGCCCTCTTCTTTCCCGAAAAACGTCCCTTCTTTCTCGAGGGCGCCGACTTCTTCGCCACCCCCCTGCAGGCGGTCTTCACCCGTACCGTCGCCGATCCCTCTTTCGGCCTCAAAGCCAGCGGCAAAGCCGGCCGCGGCGCCTTCGGGGCTTTCGTCGCCGAGGACCAGATCAACAACTTGATCTTCCCCGGCTTCGAAAGCTCCGGCTTCGACTCCATCGACGACGAGGTCACCAGCGCGGTGCTGCGCTATCGGCAGGATCTGGGCCAGCGCTCTACCCTCGGCACCCTCTACACCGGCCGCCAGGGGGACGACTACTCCAACCACGTCTACGGTCTCGACGGAGTGCTGCGCATCACCGCTTCGGACACGGTGCAATTCCAGGCCCTGGGCTCCAACACCGAATACCCGCTGGCGGTGGCGGCGCGCAACCGCCAGCCCGAGGACCGCTTCAGCGGCTACGCCTGGCAGCTGGACTACCGCCACGGCGACCGCAACTGGTTCTGGCGCACCAACGCCCAGGTCATCGACGAAGGCTTCCGGGCGGACAGCGGCTTCGTCCCCCGGGCCGGCACCGAACAGGCCTTCTTCGACGTCATTCGGCAATTCTGGGGCTCCTCCGACAGCTGGTTCAGCCGCCTGGAAGCCCGGGTCAACGGCATCCGCATCCAGCGCCAGAACGGAGATCTGTCGGAGCAAGGCTTCAACTTCGAGTTCGTCTACCAGGGGCCGTACCAGACCCACATCGCCGCCGGCGTCCGCCCGAACAAGGAAGTGTTCCGCGGAGTCGAGCTGGACAACGTGCGCGGCGACATCCGCGCCTCCATCCGGCCCAACGCCGACCTGCGGGCCGAGCTCTTCCTGCGCGGCGGCGAGATCATCGACACGGTGAACGTGCGCCAGGCGGACTTCCGGCGCGTCGAGCCGACGGTGGACTTCAATCTCGGCCAGCGCATCTCCGGCCAGCTGCAACACACCTGGGAGCGCTTCTCCGTCGGCGGCGACCTCTTTCTCGACGCCAAGCTCACCCAGACCACGCTGCGCTATCACTTCAACCGCCGGACCTTCCTACGGGCGATCCTCCAATATCGGGACGTGGAGCGGGAGCTCACCCTCTACAACCCCGGCATCCCCCTGGCCCCGTCGGAGGAAGAGCTGTTCACCCAATTCCTCTTCTCCTACAAGCTCAACCCCCAGACCGTCATCCTGGCGGGCTACTCCGATCTCTCCGAGGGCAGTGAATCCGTCGATCTCACCCAGCGCAGCCGCAGTTTCTTCCTCAAAGTCGGCTACGCCTGGCTTCGATGAAGCAATCCACAATTGCACCCTGGCACCTAGGCGAACATGAGCAAAGTCAAAAATTGATTGTTAACACAACAATCGATAATTGTTGTAGCCTCTAACCACTGATTCGCCGAGGCAAAGATTCAAGGCAGTAGTGCTCCAAATCGGAGCCTCTGCAAGGCCATCGAGCTCCATCGAGTAGCAAGGAGTCAGCCCACCGTGGCTCTCCCGCTGCTGGATTACTGAAGAGGTGGGCCAAGAAACTATGCCCGTGGAGAGATGCTGCGGAATCCCGATTGGGAGAAGGAGGTAGTGGTGAAGAGAATCCCTTCGAGAGGTCTTTGGATATTGGCAGGCGCTTTGGTTCTCGGTTTCTTCTGGCTCTTCGGCTCCGCCCCGGAGGTGGCGCCGATTCAGGAAGCGGAGGTGCAGCTCGCCGATTCCGGAGTTCTTCAAGCTCGCTATCTCCAATGGTCCGAAGGCTTCGAAGCCAACGGCGGCAACAACCGCCTGGTGATTCCCGTAGGCTGGGCCAAGGGCCTGTCCAACGAATATGTGGCGGCCCGCGGCATCACCCGCTTCGACATCCCAGAGGCCCGGGTGACGGCGGAGGTTCCGGGTTTGCCCGCCGGCAGCGTCTGGGACCTGTGGATAGTGGACAACCAGCCGGGACCGGGCCAGTCCGTGATGCCCGAGACCGGGGACCGCTTCCAGCGCCTGGGCGAGCTCCAGGACGACGGCGTCACCGCTCGCCTCGAAGCCAGCCTCGAGCCGGGCTTCTTCGACGATTTCGAGATTGACCTGGTGGTGCTCACCCGCGGTGGCGTCACGCCGGACCAAGGAGTCGCCCTCACCGGTGCGCCGCGACTGTTCGAACGCATGTACATTTGGGGCGAACGGCAGATGGCCCAGGCCGAAGACGGCACCCTGGCTCTGGCCCCCCTGGCTCTGGCCCCAAGGCCGGCTTTTGCCGACACTCCTTTCAACAGCCTCGATCCCCTCATCGCCGAGGGCGCTGAGCTGTTCTTCAACGAGACCTTCAACGGCAACGGCCGCACCTGCGCCAGCTGCCACCCGGCGGAGAACAACTTCACCGTCGATCCGCGCTTCATCGCCAAGCTGGACGACGACGACCCCCTCTTTATCGCCGAGCAGGTACCGGCGCTGGCGGATCTAGAGAACCCCCTGCTGCTGCGCGAGCTAGGCCTGTTCAAGGTCAACGCCGACGGCTTCGCCAACGACGCGGTGCTGCGGCCGGCGCAGCATCTGCTCGGTCTGTCGCGCTATCTCGAGCCCGGCAATCAGGCGGTTCCGCCGCTGCAGCGCACCGGCTGGAGCGGCGACGGCGCCCCCGGCAGCGGCACCTTGCGGGAATTCCCCATCGGCGCCGTCACCCAGCACATGACCCAAAGCCTGGACCGCATCCCCGGCGTCGACTTCCGGCTGCCCACGGACGCCGAGCTCGACGCCATGGAGGCCTTCCTGCTGGCCCTGGGCCGCCAGGACAACCCGGATCTCACCGCCATCAACATGGCCAGTCCAGTGGCAGAGCGCGGCCGGGAGCTCTTCCTGGAATTCGCCCTGGGGCGGGCCAACTGCACCTTCTGCCACGCCCAAGGCGGTGCCAACAACCCGGGTACGACGCTCAACTCCAATTTCGACATCGGCATCGAGTCGCTCCCGGACCACCCCGGCGACCTCATCGATCCCGGCGCCATGGCCCCTGACGGAGGATTCGGCACCACCGCCCTCTTCGATCCCGACTCCGGCGACTTCGTGGGCTTCGGCTCCTTCGACCCGGCGGAGGGCAACGAGCTGCGCTTCAACAGTCAGCCCATCATCGAGGCGGTGGACACCGGGCCGTTCTTCCACAACCACGCGGTGAACACCCTGGAAGAAGCCATCGGCTTTTACAACTCCGACGAGTTCGGCAATTCGCCATCGGGCGGCTTGCGCTCGAACATCACTTCCACCGAGATCGAGGCCATCGCCACCTTCCTGCGGGTGATGAACGTGCTGGAGAATATCCGCGCCTCCAACCTACTTTCGGAAGCGGCCATCAGCGAGCTCAGCACGGCTACTGCCAAACGGCTGGCGGACCTCGCCTCCTTCGACACCCAGGACGCCTATCAGGTCTTAGATGAGAGGTACCTGTTCCCGGACCTCATCAAGAAGCTCCAACAGGCCTATCTGCTCGAACGCACCGCCTCCAAGACCCCGGCCAAGCCATTGCGCAACTATTTCCTCGGCCAAGCCGTGGACTTGAAGGACGACGTGGCGGCGGAGCTATTGGTGCCCTAGCAGCCCGTGGTGAAAGTCAGACGCCAGCGAGAGCGAGCAATTTTTCGCCGAATCAAGGCCGGAAAACCGCAGGCGATGCGGGTATCGGCGAGGTTTTCGAACGAAGATTCGGTGGAA
>JAXHTF010000068.1 GCA_034211275.1 Acidobacteriota bacterium | reverse complement strand
CGGTGGTCGAGGGCAGCGCTTCAAGCTCCTGGAGCTCACGGGGAAAGGAAGGTCACTCCTCTCCGAGTTTGAGGTCGTTCCAACCGCCGGTCTCGGTCGAGGTGGCGTCGCCCATCAATGGTGGGTCGAAGAGATCGCCACCTGGCTCGAAGCCGAGGGCTTAACCGTCTCCGTTGAAGACGAGAGCCAGGGAGCACGAGTCGATCTCCTCGTGCCGCTGAAGCACGGCTCCCTTGCTATCGAAGTCGAGATCTCCGAGGGACATGTCCTCGAGAACATCGAGAAGGACAGACGGGCAGGCTTCGAGACCATAGTCAGCCTCATCGAGGATCAGGGCGTCTTGGAGCGAATCCAGAGAAAACTTCAGCAGGGCCCGAAGGGTCTCGTTCTAGGTCTCCTCACAGATTTCCGCGAGGAGCTCGGCTCGCTCGTGTCTACTCGCTCTCCCTTACGACCCCCGAACCAAGACCAAGAGCCAAGACGTCAACGACGGCGAAGCGCCCCTTCCCCAGCCTCTCGGAGGAAGAGCACGCCTGTGACTACCGTCTCCCTGGAAGAGCCCGGCGCCTACACCACGCCCTTGGCCGCCGAGTACCTCGGGCTTTCGCCGGCGACCCTGGAGACCATGCGTTCCAGAGGTGGCGGACCGGTCTTCGTCAAGCTCGGGAGACGCGTCGTCTACCGCCGAGAAGACCTTGACGAGTGGCTGACGAAGAACCGGAAGCGCTCCACGAGCGAGCTCTAGGCTCCGTTTTGAGGGCCAAAAAGCCCCTCAGCCTGATTGCTATCTGATTGCTGAATTGAAAAGGCCCGCCGGATCGGCGGGCCCTAAGTATCTGAATCTAAATGGTGGAGCTGATCGGGATCGAACCGACGACCTCTTGAATGCCATTCAAGCGCTCTCCCAGCTGAGCTACAGCCCCACGTCTCTGGGAACGCGGATTGTAGCGGGCGGGTGGAGGTGGTGTCAACGACGGGGGACGATTGAAGTGTTCATGTGGAGTTCAGGTCGAAGTGGCAGGCTTGAGGCTATCGGTGCGCTCGCAGGACCGGAGTGGTTGCGGGAGCGCCTCGAGACGTCTTGCTGCCAAGGAGTCGAGCCGTGCTGAAGACGGGTTGGGATCGCTGGAGCTGGAGAGGAGGAGTCCTGGCATTGGGGCTCGTGGGAGTGGTGTGGGCCGGCCTGGTAGGCGCCCATCCTGCGGAGGGAGGCGGAGAGAAAAGCGCAAAAGAAAGCGCAGAGGAAAGCGCTCCGCACACGGTCAAGGAAGTCCAGATCAAGATGGGCTCGCGCTTCGAGGTCACCGTGGTGCACGAGGATGCGGCGATGGCGAGAGAGGCGGTGGCGGCGGCCTATGGGGAGATCGACCGCATCGAGGCGTTGATCTCGAGCTGGCGGGAGAGCTCGGAGACCAGCCGGGTGAACCGGGCGGCGGGGCAAGGGGCGGTGGCGGTGTCACCGGAGCTCTTCGACTTGGTGCGGCGGTCGCTGAAGGTCTCGAAGCTTACCGACGGGGCCTTCGACATCACCTTCGCCGGCGCCGGCAAGCTGTGGGATTTCAAGGCCGAGGATCCGAAGCTGCCGGCCCCAGAGGCCGTGGCGACGGCGTTGGAGCTGGTGGACTACCGGCTGCTGCGGCTGGACGCCGAGCAGCACACATTGGAGCTCCCCCGCGAGGGCATGGCCATCGGCTTTGGAGGCATCGGCAAGGGGTATGCGGCCAACCGGGCGGTGGAGGTGCTGCGCGGGTACGGCGCCGCTGGCGGCGTGGTGAATGCCGGAGGGGATCTGCTGGCTTTCGGCGAGCGAGAGGACGGCACGCCGTGGACGGTGGCCATCACCGATCCGCTGCAGCCCGACGAGGTCTTTGCCTATCTGCGCATTTCCGGCCAGGCGGTGGTGACCTCCGGCGACTATGAGCGCTATGTCGAAATCGACGGTGTGCGCTATGCCCACATTCTGGATCCGCGCACCGGGCAGCCGGTGCGAGACGTGCGTAGCGTCACCATCGTCTGCCCCAACGCCGAGCTGGCGGATGCCCTGGCCACTGGAGTCTTCGTGCTTGGCCGGGAAAAGGGACTGGCCCTGCTCAACCAGCTGCGGGGCATCGAGGGAATGATCGTCGATGCCGAAGGCTCACTGCATTTTTCCGACAACCTGCAATCGAAGTTCGTCCGCGAGGAGACCGATTCATGATTCAGCTTCACCGATCTTTCATCCACCGCTCTCTGGGACAGAGATTTCTCGCTTTGGCGTTGGGCTTTGGGTTCTGCCTGAGCTTGGGAGCCTGCGCCACGGTGCAGCCCTACGAGCGAGAGATTTTGTCCCTGGAGGCGATGCAGGCGGACGAAGTGCCCTGCCACCGTTTCGAGCGCAATATCGAGGTGTACCGTGAAGGGGCCGCCGGCGGCAACGGCGGCAAATCGGGAGGAGGCTGCGGATGTTCCTGAGCGCCCGGAGGCTTTCCTCCAGTTTTTCCACCACCACGGCCCTTCGGCCTTCAGGGATCTTGCGAGCTCTGCTCGTCTTGGCGCTGCTGATACCAGCCGCTACGGAAGCGCAGGCCCCGGAACCCGGTGCGGCGCCTCCCGGCGCGGGCTCCCCGAGCTCGGCGCCGGTGGCCTCGGGTACCGACGGTAGCGAGCTGGATGTGGAAATCCTGTTCAATTACTACGAGCAGGACGGCGAGAACTCACCGGTCACCGGCGGCATCGGCACCGAGGAGATGGACGTCATCTCGCCGGTGATCCTGCTGCGCTGGAAGCAAAGCGATCGCTGGACGTACCAGGCCCAGCTGGGGATCGACAACATCTCGTCCGCCTCCACCGACAATATCGACCTCGGAGAGGCGGAGGTGAGCAGCGCCTCCCGGATGGACAACCGCGCCTACACGACCCTCACCGCCACCCGCACCATGGAGCAGCAGGACGTCGGTGTCACCTTCGGGTTCTCCAAGGAATATGACTACTCGTCTTTTATGGGCGGTCTGAGCTGGTCGCGCAATTTCCGCCAGCAGAACACGACGTTGAGCGCCGGGCTGCGGCATTACTCCGACACCATCGACCTCTACGGCATCGACGGCATCCAGCGCGGTCAGGACGATCGCAGCACCACCGACTTCAATTTCGGCTGGACCGAGGTCCTGGGGCCGAAGACCCTGGGCTCGTTGGAGCTTTCCGTGAGCTCCCAGGACGGCTTTCTTTCGACCCCCTTCCACGAGGTCATCCTCGCACCGACACCGCAGTTTCCCGACGGCCAGCGAGTGGCGGAGCGGCTACCGGACAGCCGACTGCGCACCGCTCTGGCGCTGCGCCTGAGCCATGCGGTGTCGAAGCGCTTCGTGCCACGCTTTTATTACCGCCTCTACGACGACGATTGGGGAGTGCAAAGCCACACGGCGGAGTTGGAGCTGTGGTTCCGGCTGCCCACCGAGCGCGAGCAGTGGCTCTACCCCATCCTCCGCTACTACACCCAGGATGCGGCGGATTATTTCGGCCTGCCGCGAACCTTCGACGCCGGCACCGAGTTCTTCACCGCGGACCGCGACCTCAGCGAGTTCACCAGCGATAAGTACGGCGTGGGATGGCGGTGGAATCTGGGCGGCGCTTCGGGCCGCGGCCGCCTGCGCTATTTCGAGACCCGGCTGACCACCTATTCGCGGGATGACGGCCTGGACTCCACGTCCCTGTCCTTCGGCATCGGCTTGAGGTTCAATCCATGAGGAATCGGCGACAGTTCCCCGGGTGGCCGCTGACGCTCATCCTGCTCGTGGGGATCTGCCTGGCCCTGCCCGCCGTGCCTGCCGGGGCCGCCTCGGACCAGCACGGTCAGGAGCAGGCCTGGAAGGGAGCCACCGGCCGGGTGACGGTGATCGACTTCGCCGCCACCTGGTGCGGGCCGTGCTGGAAGACCCTGCCGCAATACCAGCAGCTCGCCGAACGCCACCCGCAGTTCCAGTTTCTGGTGGTGAGCGAGGACGAGGAACCGGCGGGACGGGATCGACTGGTGCGGGAGCTCGGCCTGCGGCTACCGGTGGTGTGGGACGAGGATCACGTCATCGCCGAGCATTACCGCCTGAAGGGCATGCCCACCACGGTGGTCCTGGGGTCGGACGGCGAGGTGCTCTACCGCCACTCGGGCTCGGCGACCCGCGACTGGAATCAACTGCAGGAGGTGTTGGCGAGCTTGCCGGCCTCCTCCCCCTCCGGCGGCGCGGCCTCAGCGGTCCAGCGGGCTCAGGAGTAATAAGCCAGGTCGGGATCCTCCTCGTCCCGGGCCGCGGCCTCGGGGAAGAGTTGCTTCAGAATGCACTGGCGGAGGTCGTCGAGGCCTTCGCCGGTGAGGGCCGAGACGGCCACCGCGTTGCGCCCGGCCTCGGCGGCGGTGGGAGCGTGGTCGGCCTCCAGACGGTCCACTTTGTTGAAGACCACCAGGGTCTTCTCCCGCTCCACCCCCAGATCGTCCAACACCTCGTCCGCCACCCGCAGCTGATCCTCCCAGGCAGGATGACTACGGTCCACCACGTGGAGCACCAGGTCGGCCTCGGTGATCTCCTCCAGGGTGCTGCGGAAGGATGAGACCAGGTGGTGGGGCAGCTTGCGGATGAATCCCACGGTGTCGGCGAAGATCACCACGTGGTAGGGATCCAGCGCTCCCCGCCGCAGACGGGCGTCGAGGGTGGCGAAGAGCCGGTCTTGGGCTTTGACGCCGGCCTGGGTGAGCTGGTTGAAGAGGGTGGATTTGCCGGCGTTGGTGTAGCCCGCCAACGCCACCGTCGGCACTCGCCGCCGGGAACGGCGCTGCAGCGCCCGGGTCTTTTCGATCCCCACCAGAGCTTTTTCCAACCGCTTGATGCGCTGGCGCAACATACGGCGGTCGGCTTCCAGCTGGCTTTCACCCTCACCGCCGCGAACGCCGATGCCGCCGGCCTGGCGCGAGAGGTGGCTCCAGCGGCGGGTCAGCCGCGGCAGCAGGTAGTTGAGCCGAGCCAGCTCCACCTGGGTCTTGGCCTCGCGGCTGCGGGCCCGGCGGCTGAAGATCTCGAGGATCACAGAGCTGCGGTCCATCACCGCCAAGTCGGTGGCCTTTTCGAGGTTCTTGATCTGGCTGGGGGACAGGTCGTCGTCGAAGACCACTACTTCCGCCCCCAGGTTGCGGGCCACCTCACCGATCTCCTGGGCCTTGCCGGAGCCGATGAAGGTGGAAGCGCTGGGGGAGCGGCGACGCTGGGTCGCCTGCCCCAGGACCTGCCCACCACAGCTGGTCACCAGCTCCTCGAGCTCGTCGAGATGCTCTTCCACCGTATCGAGGGGCTCGCCGCCAAGGCTGACCCCGACCAAAAAAGCTCGCCGGGGAACCGTCGGGCCGTCTTCATCCAAGGTATACAATCGTCGCGTCGCCTCCGGCTCGGAGAGGATCTTCACCGCCCTCCGAGGCCATTCGTCTGAATCCTTCGTCCGGTGCGGGAGAATCCTCGTCATCGAACGTCTTGGTTCAGATTGTAAGAGATCGAGCCCCAAGTCCAGCCGTCGGCTCCACAGACGGCGGTCCCAGGGCGTCTCTTCCGAGGCAGGCGAGGGACCAGCATCCGACCATTTGAGAACCTACGAGCGCACCCACTATGACCAAAGACTCCAAGAAGAACTCGAAGCAGAAGCTCGGCGAGGAGCCGCATCTCGAGGAGGACGGCAGTGACGACCTGCTGAGCCAAACCCTTCAACCCAGCGACGAAGGCCCCGTCCGCTCCGGCAAGCAGGCAAAATTCCTGTTCGGTTTGATCCTGGCGCTGGCTCTCCTCTCCCTCTTCATCCCCCGCGGCGACGGCACCTCCACCGCCCCCGGAGGCTTCCTCCTCGACGCCACCGGCCGCCCCACCACCCTCGGCGACCATCTGACGCCGGTGGTGCTGCTGCATTTCTGGGCAACCTGGTGTCCGCCGTGTATCCAGGAGATTCCAGCCCTCGAACGACTGGCCCGGGATTTCTCCGGCAAACCCGGATTCCAGGTGGTGATGGTGGCGGTAGACGACGAGCTGCAGAAGGTGCAGCCCTTCGTCGGCGAGCGGGCCTTCGCGGTGCTCTACGACCCGGAGTGGCAGGTGGCCCACCGCTACGGCACCCGCAAGCTGCCGGAAACCCACGTACTGGTGAACAACCGCAAGATCGACCGCCTGCGCTTCGTCGGCGCCACCAATTGGGACAATCCGGAGATCCGCGCCACCCTCGACCAGATCATCCAGCGGGTAGCTGACGGAGACGAGCTGGAGGCGATCATCGAGGATGTCCAGCTGGACCGCTCGCTGCTCGACAACACCGCAGGCTGAGCGGGTCGCTAGCTAGAAAGAGAGCTCCCGGCCAGCGGGAGCTCTCGAAGAATTCCTTCCGAGACGTTGCCCCTCGGAAGTGGGCCGTCGGGTCAGAAGTGGAACGACAGGCCCAGGTGCAGCATGCCGAAGAATTGGGCCTCGTCCAGATCCACGAAGTGGCCGGAAAGCTCCGCCATCACGCTCAGGTAGCGGTTGATGGGGAAGTCCGCGGTGGTGCCCATGGCAACGCCGATGGCGGTATCGTCACCGTCCTGCCCGGCGATGTCGGTGCCCTCCAGCTGATAGCCACCCAGGGCGAGATAGAGACCGGAGTCGAAGTACGGCTTGCGCAACCGATACTCACCGCCGATGGTGATGTAGCTGAGATCCGCTTCCAGCAGATTGCCGAAGCCTTCGTCGCCGTCCAGGTTGACCTGGCCGATGCGCGCCGTGAGCAGGGCCCGGGGATCGGTGATCATGGACAAACCGAGCTGGAAGCTGTCGTTGTCCAAACCGGTGTCAGGCTCGGCGTCGAAGGAGCCGCCGATACCGCCGGAGAGAGTGACGGAGTAGGTGTGGAGATCCTGCCCATGAGCGTCGGACGCCGGCAGCAGGAATGACATGGCAAGGCCGCCGAAGATCCAGAGCGTACCGGTCAGCCAGAATGAAAAGCGCTTCAAGATTCCCTTCCTCCCCGAGAAATGAGGCCCCGATGCATGGGGCCAGCCGCGGGAGCCCGAATCGGGGCTGCCTGCCGCGGAGTGATTGCGAGCGAGCTGGCGGGCCGCCACGACGAGCTGGTTCTTCTACTTTCCTGGGGGGTAACCCTTCGAGGGTTTCCCTTCACGACCCGGCGCGGGCAGTATACCGCTCTCGTCCGGCGCCCCAAGAACACCGGACTATGGTTACGAGGTTTACGATAGAGCGGTGAAGAACGTCACAAAAGCCTTCCGTCAAGCCCTCGGCTTCGTGCTCCCCTGCCCCTGCCTCGGCTGCGGCGACGAAGTGGCAGGAGGAAGTCCGGGGCTCGGGCTGTGTCGACCCTGCTTCGGCAAGCTCGCCGCCGCCGGGGCAGGCTGCCGCGGCTGCGGCCGCTCGCTACGCCTCTCCGGGGAAGCCTCTCTTTGCAGCCGGTGCCGAAAAGACCCGCCGCCGTTCCGTTCTTTGGAAGCGGCTTGGCTCTACCGCCCGCCCTTCGACGCGGTGATTCACGGGCTCAAGTTCCGGCGCCTGGACTATCTGGGTGAGGAGCTCGCGGACGGCTTGGCCCAGGCGCTGCGGCACAGCCTGGGGCCAGATCTCGGCGGCTGCGAAGTCGTCGTAGCGGTGCCCCTGCACTGGGTGCGGCGGCTGCGCCGAGGCTTCGATCAGGCCGAACGCATCGCTCGCCCCCTGGCTCGCCGGCTGGAGCTGCCGTTCTCCCCCTGCCTTCGCCGGCGGCGCCCCACCATGGCCCGGGCCCGCCTCGGGCGGCGCCAGCGCACCGACCGTCCCATCCCCTTTTCCCTACACCGCCGGGACGAAATCACCGGCCGCCGGGTGCTCTTGGTGGACGATGTGGTGACCACCGGCAGCACTCTGCGGGCGGCGGCCCGGACCCTTAGGGAGGGCGGCGCCGGAGAGGTCATCGCCGCCACCGCCGGGCGCACGGAGATCACCCCCGGGAATTCTCCTGCGAAGCCTCGGTCCGCTGGCGACCCCCGGGGGAATTTCTTCTCAACAGACTCTGTTTGACGACCATGAGGGCCACACTTATACTGTTGAGAATCGATTCGAGGATCGAACAGACCATGAATGCTCACAAGACTCTTCGCTGGATCCTGGCGCTGGGAGCATGGCTCCTATTGATTTCGCCACTTCTATCGAGCCCCGCCGCCGCTGACCAAGATGGCGGTGTCGGCTTGGTCGCGGGGAAAGTTCGGGCCGCCTCGAACCCCATCTCTTCAGCTCGCGTTTACTCCTACCAGCTCTCCGACCTCACTCTGCGCAAGGTGCTCACCGGCGCCGACGGCACGTTCCTCTTCGAAGATCTCCCCGCCGGCCTGTACAAGATCATCGCCCACAAGGCAGGCTTCCTGCCCACCGTCGTGATGCTCGCCCGCAATTCTTCCGGCGCGGATCAATTCGTCGAGCTCGAGCTGCTGT
Source organism: Acidobacteriota bacterium (assembly GCA_034211275.1). NCBI lineage: Bacteria > Pseudomonadati > Acidobacteriota > Acidobacteriota bacterium. Next base: position 21,018 of record JAXHTF010000068.1, on the reverse strand, counting down.
CGGAGGCGGAGATCAGCCCCGCGGACGAGGTGGACTTCTGGAGCGTCCGCCAGCGCATCCCCACCGACGTGCTGCGGGAGATGGGCCTGAACGACCCCGAGCCGGTGCGCCGGGGCCCTACCGCCCTGGCCCAGACCACCCAACCACTGCCCTCGGCGGTGGCCGGGCTCCAGGCGGAGCTTCAGGCTTTGGCCGGGGTCGACGAGAACCCCTACAGCGGGGGCGACGCTCAGGTCTCCGGCGGCCGGGTCGATCTGGACGGGGTCTTCGGTAGCACCCAGGTGGGCTTCGAAGGCTATTACATGGAGATGCAGTCCTTGGGCAGCGCCGCCCGCGCTCCCGAAGCCGCCAGCGCGGTGGCTCGCCAGAGCGCCATGTCCCTGGAGGTGCGCGGCGAGGGCGACTCCCGGGTGAGCGTCCAGTCCCTCAACAACCGTATGGTGGACGGCACCAACCGCCCGGTGGACTTCGAGCGCTATCAGGTCAGCTGGGCGACCCCCCTGGGCTCCAACGGCCACTCCCAGATCAGCGCCCAATACACCAGCGAGAACAACTTCTATCGCCCGGGCTGGGCGACCGAGAGCGTCTTCCCCGACGCCTCCCGCACCCTCCGCCTGGAGGGCTCCTACGCCCGCTCCGTGGGCGAGACCGGGAGCTTCCAGACCGAGCTGCGCTATCGCGAGCGCCAGGTCGACGCAATCAGCAACCAAGGCCATCGCTTCGCCCACGAGAGCGTCGAGCTCCTCGGCCAGGGAGGCTGGCGCATGCAGCCGGCGGTGCTGGTGGAATACGGCTTGATGACCAAGCTCCAGGACGGCAGCCTGTCGGTGACGCCCCGGGGCGGCATGGTGCTGCAACTGAACAAGGCCTGGCAGGCCGCCGCCACCGCCAGCCACCGCGTTCACGACGAGGATCCAGGGCTCTACCAGGACTTCATCCCCGCCCTCTTCCAACAGTCCACGGGCTGCGATCTGGCGGAGGAAGCCTGCTACAAGCTCGCCTTCACCCGCGAGGGCCAAGGGGACGACAGCCTGACCTTCGGCGCCCTGCACCGGGAAATCGGCGAGACCCTGCGCCTCTTCTTCGACCAGGACTTCTTCAATCACCTGGAGAGCCTCTACCTGGTGCGCGGTGACGAGCTGCCGGAAGTTCAGCTGGCGGTCACCCGCCGCTTGAGCCCCAGCGTCCTGGCACGGCTGGAATCGAACCTCTCCTCCGGCGGTGGCGGGCTGGTGCTGACCCAGAACGACGACGTGCTGGAGAACAAGGTCAAGTATTTGGTGACCTCGCTGGACACTCAATTCCAGGAGACCTCCACCGGCGTCTATGTCGCCTTCCATCAGCTCCAGCAGGATCTGGAGCCCACGAACAGCGAAGGGGCCACCCTGCCCCAGCTGGACCTGGAGCGGCTGCAGCTCAAGGTCACCCAGGACCTCAACATCCTCATGGACCTGGCCGCGGATTGGGCGCTGCACCTGGATATGGAAGTCTCCCGCGGCGCCTCGCCCCTCAACCCCGCCAGCGGCGACGACGAGCTCCGCAAGCGGATCCTGGGCGGCCTGGCGGTTCGTTTCTGAGCCTCAGTCCGGCCGTTCTTCGCCTCGACCCCCACAGTCTTCAGCCCTGCTTCCGGCGCCCGCGCCGGCACTCCCCTGGCCCGTCCTCCGGGCTCGCCCCCGAACGGGGACAAGAGATTGAATTCAAAAGAATGGACAGGTTCAATCTGCTGGACCGTGACCGGTAAATACCGAAGAAATCTGCTGTTAGAGGACCATTCAAAAAACTGACGGGGGTGGCATGGATTCTGCTTAGATTAAGGAGAGGAAAGCCTAAGCGAATGTCTACGGAAGCGCGCAGCCGCAAAGTCGTCACTCTGGTTACCGGCCTGATTTTGGCCGCGGTGGTGATTTCCCTGGCCGCGGTGAGCTTCCAGCGCAAGGTCGAGACCTTCAACACCCTCGGTTTCGAAGCCGTCCCCAACGGTGGCGGCTGGCTGGTGACTTCCGTCGACGAGGCGAGCTCGGAGCTGGCCCCAGAATCCAAGCTGGCCCCGGTATCCAAACTGGCAGCCGGAGACCAGATCCTGCTGGTCAACGGCGCCGAGGCCACCGTCCGCGAGCTGCGGGAGAGCCTCCACAGCCGCACCGAGAGCGAGCTGGTGGTGATGCGGGACGGAGAGCTACTCAGCCTCACCGTCCCCCGGCCGCCGGTGGACGTGGATTGGGCCTACCTGATCCAGGCACTCATCGCCGGACTCTTCCTCTTCATCGGCTTCTACACCCTCCTGCGCAATCGCCGCCGCGAAGGAGCTCTCTTCTTCGGCTGGAGTCTGCTCTACGCCCTCTTCTTCGCCCTCACTCCGGCGGGCATCTATGACGGCCTGGGCAGGCTCTTCTACGGCCTCGAAGAGCTGGCGCGCATCCTCCTGCCGGCGCTGACGGTGCACTTCTTCCTGGTCTTCCCCGACCCGCTGGGCAAGCGCGGCTGGAGCCGCAAGGTCATCCCCTTCCTCTATCTGCCGGCGGCGGCGCTGGCGGTGCTGCAGGCGGATTTGCTGCTGGCCAACGGCCGCTGGCTGCTGGGCATCGACAGCGCCCGCGAGATGGGGCTGATCACCGAACAGCTCAACACCCTGGGGCTCTATCACCTGGTGGGCTTCTCCCTGGCGGTGGCGGCGGTGCTGATCTACCGGGTCTTCACCTACGACGATTGGGAAGAGCGGCGCCAGGTCCAGTGGATCGCCTTCGGGCTGAGCTTCGGCTATCTGCCTTTCCTCGCCTACCTGGTGATCCGGGATCTCCCGGTGCTGAATCGCCTGGCGCAGGGCTGGATTGGCGCCGAGATGCTCCAGGTCCTCGCCGTCGCTCCCCTGGCGCTGGTGCCCGCCACCTTCGCCTGGTCGATTCTGCGCTACAAGCTCTGGGACATCGACGTCATCCTGCGCGACGCCGTTTCCTACTCCGCCACCGCCCTCCTCGCCATCGCCGGCTTCAGCCTGGTCAATCTCGGGGTCAGCCGCAGCCTGCCGGACGAGCTGGGCCTGGCCCGCAACCTGGTGTCCTTCAGCGCCGGCCTGCTCTTCGCCGCCATGGTGGTACCGGTGCGGCAGCAGATCTCCACCTCCATCGAGAGGCTCCAATATCGCGGTCATTTTGGCCGCCGGCGTCGGCTCCCGGAGCTCGCCGAGCAGCTGATGCAGGAACGCGATCTGGATCACCTCTGCGCCAGCCTGCTGGAGAATCTCGAAGAGGCGCTAGAGCTAGAACGCGCCAATCTCTACCTCAGCCGCGGCGGCAGCCTGGCGCCGGCGCGGCCCGAGCTGCTACTCCCGGCCAGCGTCCCCTTCGACCTGATGGGTGACGATTTTTGGCATGAGGAGGTCACCCCCATCTCCGGAGCGCCATCGCCCTCCGGCCGGGCCGAGCCCGCTCAGCGACTCTTCGCCGCCGGCTACCGCTACGCCTTCCCGCTGGTGGTGCGCGGCGCCCAGGTCGGCTTCGCCCTCGCCTCCTACAAGGCCGAAAGCCGGCCCCTCAACAGCGACGACCTGGAGTTGGTGCGGGTGCTGCTCAACCAGGCCGCGCTGGCCATTGAGAACGCTCAGCTGGTGGACCAGCTGCGCCATCAGCTGGAAGAAGTGGGGCGGCTGCAGCGCTACAACGAGGGGATCATCGAATCCTCCCCGGCGGGCACCGTGGTGCTGGACGCCGACGATCACATCGTCTCCGTCAACGGGGCTTTCGCCCACCTGGCGGGCTGCGCCCCCGACCTGCTGGAGGGCAAGCCCCTGTCGGAGGTATTGCCGGTGCGCCCCCTACCGGAGCCCGGCTCCGGCCTGATGGAGGTGAGCTACTGCGAGCTGGACGGCGAGGAGCGGCACTTGAATCTCTCCACCGCACGCTTCCAGTCGGACCCAACCCGTGACCTGCGGATCCTGCTGGTTCACGACATCAGCGGCCAGGTGGCGCTGGAGACGGCGCTCAAGGAGAAGGATCGCCTGGCGTCCCTGGGCATGCTCGCCGCCGGCGTCGCCCACGAGGTCAACACCCCCATCACCGGCATCTCCAGCTACGCCCAGATGCTGATGGAGGAGACCCCCGAGAGCGACCCTCGCTACGGCCTGCTGCAGAAGGTGGAAAAGCAGACTTTCCGCGCCTCGCGCATCGTCAACAGCCTGCTGGACTTCGCCCGCAACAATCAGAAGGAATACCGTACCGTCGACCTCGGCGGGCTGATCCAGGACACGCTGGGCCTGCTCAAGGAACGCTTCGCCAAGCGTCAGATTGCCCTCGACTGGCAACCCTTGGACGAAACGGTGGCGATCCACGGCAGCGAGGGCGAGCTGCAGCAGGTGCTGACCAATCTGCTGCTCAACGCCCAGGACGCCGTCGCCGGGCGCGAGAACGCCGAGGTCCGGCTCGCCTTGTCGGTCGACGAGGGGCCGTCGGAACCAAGCACCGTCCACATCACCGTCGAGGACAACGGCGTCGGGATTCCGGCAGAGCGGCTGGACCGCATCTTCCAGCCTTTCTTCTCCACCAAGCTCAATCGTGGTGGTACCGGCCTCGGCCTGTCCATCAGCTACGATATCGTTCGACGGCACGGCGGTGACCTGCGGGTCACCAGCCAGGCCGGCCAGGGCACCCGCTTCACCATCGAGTTGCCCCGGGAGGTCTGATCGCCGCCACCGAGCGCATGAACATCCTGATCATCGACGACGAAGAAGTCCTGCAGGACGTCCTGACTTCCCTGATCCGGAAGGAAGGGCACACCACGTTCAGCGCTCGAACCGGTGAGGAAGGCATCGACCTGCTACGCAAGGAGGAGGTCGACCTGGTGCTCCTCGACCTCATGCTGCCGGGCATGTCCGGCATCGAGGTCTTGCAGCAGATCCGCAGCCAGGACCCGGACATGGTGGTGGTGGTGATCACCGCCTACTCCTCCATCGAAGGCGCCATCGAGGCCATGCGCCAGGGCGCCTTCCACTACATCCCCAAGCCGTTCAAGAATCAGGAGGTGCTGCTCACCATCCGCAAGGGGTTGGAGCAGCGACGTCTGACGGAGGAGAATCGGGCGCTCAAGGAGCAGCTGCGCAACCGTTTCGGCTTCGACCAGATCATCGGCAAGAGCAAGCCCATGCAGCAGGTCTTCGAGCTGATCCGGCTGGCGGCGCCGTCGAAGAGCAATATCCTGATCCTGGGCGAGAGCGGCACCGGCAAGGAGCTGGTGGCCAAAGCCATCCATCACCACTCTCGGCGTAGCGACGGTCCCTTCATCACCGTCAACTCCGGCTCCATGCCCGCGGACCTGCTGGAGAGCAATCTCTTCGGCCACGTCAAGGGCGCCTTCACCGGCGCGGTGGCCAATAAGAAGGGCCTCTTCGAGCTCGCCACCAACGGCTCCATCTTCTTCGACGAGATCGGCAACGTCCCGCTGGAGACCCAGGCCAAGCTGCTGCGGGTGATCCAGGAGAAGGAGTTCATGCGCCTGGGCGGGGTCGAAACCCTCACCGCCGACGTGCGCATCATCGCCGCCACCAACGCCGACCTGGAGGAGGCGGTGCAGAAGCAGAGCTTCCGCGAGGATCTCTACTACCGCCTCAACGTCATCAACCTGGCCCTGCCGCCGCTGCGCAAGCGCACCGAGGACATTCCCCTGCTGGCCCAGCACTTCCTCGGCCATTACGCCGAGGAGAACGACAAGCCCCTACGGGAGATCGCCGCACCGGCCATGGAGCTGCTGCTGGACTATCACTGGCCGGGCAACGTGCGGGAGCTGGAGAACGTCGTCGAGCGGGCGGTGGTGCTATCCACCGGCGAGACCCTGGATCTCGACCTTTTGCCCCTGTCGGTGCGCCAGCCCAGCGCCAACGACCTGCCGCCGGCCCAGCTCCCCGCCAACGGCCTCTCGCTCAAGGAAGCGGTCACCGCCTACGAGCGCCAGCTGATCATCAAGGCCCTGCAAGCCTCCCACGGCGTTCAGAAACACGCCGCCGAGCTACTCCAGGTCAAGCCGACGACGCTGCACGAGATGATGAAACGACTGAGCATCTCGGTGGACAGCATCGCCGCCAGCTGAGCTCCCGGCCTCTACGATCCGGTTCCACCCAAGAACCAGCCTGCTAGACTTCTCCACGTTTGGATAAACCGGCGTTTCGCTGGAGAACCTCAATGCGTCATCTCTCTGCAGTCCTCTTGTCGCTGGGCGCGGCCTGCGCCACCTGGCTCCTATCGCCTCCCACCGCGTCCGCGGCAGATTGGGAAAGCGGGGAGCCAGCATCGGCCGCCCAGCATCGAGCCCTGGAAGATAGCTTTCTCGCCCTGGACGAGCTCGGCCTGACCCAAGGTCCCGGCCCGCTGGATCCGGCGGTGCCGTCCCCGGTGGACATCCTGGGCTACCCCTTGGGCAGCCGCTTCACCCGCTACCACCAGGTTCGGGACTATCTGCACCGCCTGTCGGAGGCCTCGGAGCGCGTCCAGTGGCTGCAGTACGGTGAGACCTACGAAGGCCGGCCACTGCACCTGGCGGTGATCTCCTCTCCCGCCAATCTGCAGCGGCTGGAGGAAATCCGCCGGGAGCTGCAGCGGCTGGCGAACCCCACCGATGGAGCGATGGGAAGCCTGAGCGGCTCGGAACGGCGCCGGTTGACGGCGGAGCTGCCGGCGGTGGTCTGGCTCGCCTACGGCGTCCACGGCAACGAGTCTTCCAGCACCGAAGTGGCCATGGCCACCGCGTACGTGCTCGCCGCCAGCCAGGGGCCGCTGGCCCGGGACCTGGACGAGCTGGTGGTGATCATCGATCCCCTGGTCAACCCCGACGGCCGCGAGCGCTATGTCCAAAGCTTCACCGAGCGCCAAGGGCGAACGCCGGATCCCTGGGGCGACTCCATGGAGCATCGGGAGCCCTGGCCCGGGGGCCGCTACAACCACTACCTCTTCGACCTCAACCGCGACTGGGCCTGGGCGACGCAGCAGGAGACCCGGCACCGGCTGAAGGCCTACCGCCGGTGGGAGCCTCAGGTCTACGTCGATTTCCACGAGATGGGCAGCGATTCGTCGTATTTCTTCCCACCGCCGGCGGATCCCATCCTCTCCCACATCGACCGTCGCACCCTCGGCTGGCTGGAGACCTTCGGCCGCGCCAACGCCGCCGCCTTCGACCAGGCGGGCTGGCTGTATTACAAGGCCGAGGTCTTCGATCTCTTCTACCCGGGCTACGGGGACAGCTACCCCGCGCTGCGGGGCGCGGTGGGCATGACCTATGAGGTCGCCGGCGGCGGTCGTGGGGGACTGGCGGTGGACCGGCCGGGAGGGCCCTTGACCCTGGCGGATCGAGTGGCTCGTCACTTCACCACCTCCCTGACCACCGTACGCACCGCTGCCGCCCATCGCCAGCGCCTGCTGGAGGACTTTGCCGCCACCCGCGCCCAGAGCCTGATGGACCCGGCCCGCACCTACCTTTGGCACGGTGAGGGCGGTGAATCCCGGGCCCTGGCGCAGCTCCTGGAACTCCACGGCATCGAGGTCCGCCGTCTGGACCGGACGGTGGAGATGGAAGCCCAACGCATCGCCGACGACTCCAGCCGCCGCCTCCTATTGCCCGCCGGCAGCTACGTCGTCAGCAGCGCCCAACCTCTGGGCAGCCTGGTCCACGCCCTGCTCAGCCGCGAAGCGGAGATGCCCGCCAGCTTCCTGGCCCGCCAGCGGCAGAACCTGGAAGCTCGCCGCCGCACCGAATTCGCCGACATCACCGCCTGGTCCCTCCCTCTGGCCTTTGGGGTCGAGGTGTGGAGTCTGGACGGCGAGTTGAGCTCAGAGGAGCTCCAAGGCCAAGAGGTGGGCTCCACCGGAACCACCCACGTTTCTCCCGAAACCGCCACGACCCCCGGCGGCGGCATCACGGGCGCCAGTACCGGCGACATCACTGGCGGCAATACCGAGGACCGGTCCGTCGCTTGGCTGGTGCCGCCCCAGGGACTGGCGGGCTACCGCCTGGCGGCGCAGCTCCAGGCCCGGCAGATCTACCACCGCCTGGCCCTCGGTCCCTTCGCCACGGCGCGCCAGCGCTACCCCGCGGGCACCTTGGTCATCCCTAGCGGCGGAGCCAGAAGAGCAGGTCTGGGCGAGGGCCAGGAGCTGGAAAGCGACCTCGACCAGCTGGCTCGGTCCCTCGGCGTCGAGGTCCATCGCGCCACCAGCGGCTATACCGTCGAAGGGCTGTCCCTGGGATCTGACGAAATCGCGCCAGTGCTGCCGTCCCGCATCGGCCTGCTGGGGGGCAGCGGTACCCTCCCCACCAGCCACGGTGCCATCTGGCATTTGCTCGACCGGACCCTGGAGATCCCCTTCCACCGGCTGCAGCTGGACCTGCTCGAACACACGGACCTCTCCTCATTCGACGTGCTGCTACTACCCGACGGCTACCCCGGGGACGCTCTCGGGGAAGGAGGCAAGGAGCGATTGACCCATTGGGTCCGAGCCGGCGGCGTACTGGTGGCCATCGGTCAAGCTTCCGATCTGGTGCGGGATCTGGAGCTCAGCGCCATCGAGCCGTGGAAACCCGGCGACGGCGATTCCGGCAGCCCTCACGACGAAGCGGTCCTGGAGCCGGAGCTCTTGAGCTCAGAGGAGCTCGAGGAAGCCCCCCAGGACAGTTCTCCGTTCGCCCTCGAAGCCCCAGAGAGCTCCCTGGCGAGCCTGCCTCTGGACACTCCCGGGGCCGTCGTCGCCACGCGACTGCACTCCGAGCATCCGCTGGCCTCGGGCCTGCCGGCCTCGCCGCCGGTGTTGGTCCAGGGCAGCACCGTGCTCCAGCCCACCGGCGACCGCAGCATGGACGTGCTGGTGGCCGCGCCGGCGGATCCGGTGCTCGCCGGTTTCGCCTGGCCCGAGGCGGAGGATCGGCTGGCGGGCTCGCTGCTGATGGCGGCGGAGCCGGCGGGTCGCGGGCTGGCGGTGACCTTCACCTACGATCCGGCCTTCCGCGAGCTGTGGCGGGCCACCATGCCGCTGCTGCTCAACACGGCCCTCTACGGCCCCACGGTGCTCGACGCCCTAGGTCCTCGATATTGAGAAGCCCACGATATTGAGGTCCGCGATATTGAAGCCAGCGGCGGCTCGTCCTCGACTCCGGAACTCGCCCCAGGAATACCCTCGCCCTGAGATTGGTTGAAGTATTTGCCGTCGCAACGGACGACGCCGCAACGGACGACCCAGCCAAGATCCATCGAATCCTAGAATCTTCTGAACCAGCAGGGCGAGCCTCCGGGAGCGTCGGCGACGGGTTGCCAAACTACGGCAGATCGTGTAGCGTTCTAGCTTCGCGCCCGCGGGAGCGAAAGCGATTTCCGCCGGCCACGCACCGGCGATTGTGATCCCAGAGCAGCCTCCGTACACGCCGGATCAGCGGCTCGGGAATTCGAGAAAGGCAAAGATCGTGCGCAAGGATATTCACCCGGAATTGCACCTGGTCGACGTGGTGTGCGCCTGCGGCAACACCTTCCAGACCCACTCCACCAAGGACGAGCTGCGACTCGAGATCTGCAGCGCTTGCCATCCCTTCTTCACCGGCAAGCAGAAGCTGGTGGACTCCGCCGGCCGCGTCGAGCGCTTCCGCCGCCGCTACGGCCAGCGCAAGAGCGCCGAGGCGTAGAAGCTCTCTCCGTCGTCGCCAGTGGGCCGGCGTACTGAGCCGGCAAGTAGGCCGGCAGCCTGACAGCCCGAGCTCACCGGCCCAACTGGCCGCATCACCGCCCTGTCCCAATCCGGATCACCGGATGCCGGGACGGTGATCGCGGCCTTTCCTGACGGATTGAAACGGTCCCCCTGGACCTGAGCTTCTGGCCATGTTCGAAAAGCTTGAGCAAATAGAACGAACCCACGGCGAGCTGACCCACAAGCTCGCCGATCCCTCGATCTTCGAGGACCCCTCGGTCTACCGCGAGACCTCCAAGGCGCTGGCGGAGATCGATCCCGTGGTCCAGCTCTACCGCGAATACCGCGAGCTAGCGGAGGAGCGTCAGGGCGTCGAGGAGATGCTCGCCGGCCTCAAGCGTGGCGACGAGCTCTTCGACATGGCGCAGCAGGAGCAGAGCGCCCTGGAAGAGCGCATCGAGACGCTGGAAGAGCGCCTGAAGCGCGAGCTCACCCCCAAAGACCCCAACGACAACCGCAATGTGGTGCTGGAAATCCGCGCCGGCACCGGCGGCGACGAGGCCACCCTCTTCGCCTCCGAGCTCTTCCGCATGTACAGCCGCTATGCCGAGTCCCGAGGCTGGAAGGTCGAGATCATCGAGCTTTCCGAATCCGGGGTCGGCGGCATCAAAGAGCTCTCCGCCATCGTTGAAGGCCGCGGAGCCTTCAGCCGCCTAAAGTATGAAGGCGGCGTCCACCGCGTGCAGCGGGTTCCCGACACCGAAGCCTCGGGACGCATCCACACCTCCGCGGTCACGGTGGCAGTGCTGCCGGAAGCGGACGAGGTCGATGTCGACATCGACGAGAAAGATCTGCGCATCGACCGCTACTGCTCCTCCGGCCCCGGCGGACAGGGCGTCAACACCACCTACTCGGCGGTCCGCCTGACCCACCTGCCCACCGGGCTGGTGGTCACCTGCCAGGACGAGCGCAGCCAGATCAAGAATCGGGCGAAGGCTATGCGGGTGCTGCGCGCCCGGCTGATGGAGATCGAGACCGCCAAGGCTCAGGATGCCATCAGCGAGGAACGCCGCAAGATGGTGGGCAGCGGCGACCGCTCCGAGAAGATCCGGACGTACAACTTCCCCCAGAACCGGATCACCGACCACCGCATCGGCCTTACCCTGCACCAGCTCCCGGCGATTCTCGAGGGAGCCATGGATCCCCTGGTGGATCCCTTGGTCACCCACTTCCAGGCCGAGCGCATGGAAGCGGCCACCCGCGAACCCGGCTCCTGACAGCCGGAAGGGGAGACCGGTCGCACAGCCTCAGGGGCTCTGCGGCCGATTTCCACAGGCCAGTGCCTTTGGTTATACTGACCGCCTTAACCGCTGAGATCGAGTGCCGCCGGAAAAAGATCTTCGGTCATTTGTCCCGTCTCGAGCGGTCTGGTGCACTAACGAAAGTAGGGATCTTCTGTCTCTAATGTCAGAGAATGAGATAAGGGAGGATGTGATGGTGTTCCAGAATTACTCTTTCAAGACTGCCGGCGCCTGTTTGCTGGTAGCTATGCTGTGCATCGCCCCCTTCACCCTCCAGAGCGCTGCGGCGCAGACCGCAGGCTTCGGGATGAAGGGACAGACCGCTGACCAATCGAGCCCGTTGGCATATTTCTTCGACCTGTTCCGGTCCCTGTGGAACAGCGACTCTCACCAAGATGAGCCGCAAGTACGCAACCTGACGGACTCTTCGACGCAATATAATCCAGGAGAGGGGGACGATCCCATCCTGGATATCGGCGCTGGCATCAACCCCGACGGCTTCCAGGCCACGGGCGAGAGCGGCGGCGCCACCATCGAGCCGAACGGCTAGAGGCCGAGCCCCGAGGCCGGCGCCCTCCGGATCCCCCGGCGCCGGCCAGGCTCTCACTTAGAAGGAAATGATGACCACGCTCGAAAAGCCAGATCCCGACGAATCGTTCGAGGCTCTTCTCCAGAAGGTTCAGCCTACTCTGAAACAGATTCTCGGCCGGTATCAGATCCCACCGGAGGACGCTGAGGATGTCCTGCAGGACACTTTGCTGACCCTGCTCTACAAGTGGGACACGGTGATCAAGCCCGAAGCGTGGCTCATCGGGACTTTGCGGCGACGCTGCATCATGTACTGGCGCAGCCGCCGCAGCCGTCTTTATGAAGCGGTAGACGAAGCGATCTTGGAGCTGGTGGCGGATGCCGAACGCCCCTCCCAGGAACAGAGCATTCTTCGCCGTGATCTAGAGCGCACCCTGGTGCGTTTGCGGCCTCGCTGCCGCGCGATTCTTCGACTGCGCTACGGGCTTGGTCTCAAGCCCAACGAGATCGCTGAGCAGCTAGGCTATCGCCAGTCCAGTGTCCGCAAGGTGGCCAACCGCTGCCTCGCGGCTCTGGTTCGGCAATTGGTGGAAGTTGGCTTCCTCAAGGAGGCGTCCGATGGATGATTCGACTCAGATTCCCCAAAGCATCAACGTTCACGACCTGGGTGACCTACTGCGCACCCAGCTCTCCGCGGACGATCTCGACGGCCTGACCCAGATCATCACGAGCTCGCGCCGGCCCGCCGGCGTCCAGGGCTCGGAATCCGGGGCCGAGGAGCCGGACTACGACAGCATCCTCGCCCAGGTGCTGCCGCGGATCGCAGATCAGCGCGCCCGCTTTGAGCGCGAGCGCCAGGAGCTACCGAGCCTGTTCAGGGAGCTCTTGGAGCACCCGCCGGATCGGCGTGTGGTACTGGTGAGCAACAGCTCGCGCTTCCGCTCCTTGAGCCTATGCGACCTGCTGTTGGAAAAGAGTCTCGACGCTTGCCACCGAGACACCTTGGAAGCCATCGAGCTCGCCGAGCTGGCGGTGCAGATGTCCCGTGCTCTCAGCGGTCTCGATCACGGCTACGCCATCCTCAACGACCTGCGCGCTCGCGCTATGTGCTACTTGGCCAACGCCTACCGCGTCGCCCGGCGGCTGCAGGATGCCGAGCTGGCCTTCGCCGAAGCCGACGAGCTTCTGCTCGAAGGTACCGGCGATCTGATGGAGCTCGCCCGTCTACGCGGGATGCAGGGCAACCTAAGTGGTGATCGTCGCCGCTTCGAGGAATGCTTCGAGCTCTACGATCGCGCCATGGCCATCTATCGCCGCTGCGGCGAAAGCCACCTGCTCGGCCGCACCATGATCAAGAAAGCCAACTTCCTCGGCTACGCCTTCCGGAGCGAGGAAGCCATCGAGATGTTGCGCGAGGGGTTGAGTCTGGTGGACGCCCAGCGCGAGCCGCGGCTGGTACTGGCAGCCAATCACAACCTCGTGCTCAACCTCAACGAGAGTGGCCGCCCGGAGGAAGCCGAGGAGCTTCTCGAAGCCTGCCGTCCCCTCTACAAACAATACGGGGAACGCATTCATCGACTGCGCTTGCGCTGGCTCGAGGCCAACCTGGCCCGGGAGAAGGGCGACCTCCACACGGCGGAGCAAGCCTATCGGCGGACCCGCGAGGCTCTGCTCCAGGAAGGCTTGGGCTGGGACGTGGCGCTGGTTTCCCTGGAATTGGCGAGCATCTACGCTCAACAGGGGCGCATCGCCGAGATCAAGAATCTGGCGGAGGAACTGGTCCCGGTGTTCCGTGCCAGCGACCTGCGACGGGAAGCCGTGGCAGCCCTGATCCTGTTCCAGAAGGCGGCTCAGATGGAGAAGATCTCCCTCGGCCTGATCCGCAGTACTGTGCGGCAGCTACGAAGCTTGCGGCAAGATCGCTGACCGCCAAGCCCTCTGAGCTAAAGCTTCACCGCCGGCCGATCTCCACGATCGCGCCGGCGGTTTTGCGTAGGAGGGAAACCGAGTGGTGACTCAGTCAAATTCGAGCTCAGGAATCTGCCAGGGTGGCTACTTCCCCATGCCGGTAGCAGTCCACCGTGTGGTCGTTGACCATCCCCACCGCCTGCATGAAGGCGTAGCAGACGGTGGGCCCGACGAAACGGAAACCACGCCTCTTGAGCTCCTTGCTCATGGTCTTGGAGCGGTCGGTGGCCGCCGGAACCTCGCCCAGGCTGCGCCACCGGTTCTGGATCGGGCGTCCGTCGACGAAAGACCATAGATAGCGGCTCAGGCTGCCTTCCTCCGCCTGCACCGCCAGCACCGCCCGAGCGTTGGCCACCGCCGATTCCACCTTCAGGCGGTTGCGTACGATGCTGGCATCCTGCAAGAGCTCCTCGATGCGCGGCTGGTCGAAGGCCGCCACCGCCTCGACGTCGAAGTTCTCGAACAGCCGGCGGTAGCCTTCCCGCTTCTTGAGGATGGTGATCCAGCTGAGCCCCGCTTGGGCTCCCTCCAGCACCAGCATTTCGAAGAGATGGCGATCGTCCCGATGGGGCACACCCCATTCGTGATCGTGGTACGCGAGGTAGAGCGGGTCGTCAGTGACCCAGTCGCAGCGGCAGGGGGAAGAGTCGGTAGTGGTTTTGGGCATGGCGGGATCTTATCCTCCGGGTCGTGGTTAGGAGCACAAGCCGAAGCCGAGTTTTTCCTGTGAACCCCCTTCTCCACCTCCGTCATGCCCGCGCAGGCGGGCATCCACGCTTGACGGCAGAGTGAACGTCTCCTATCCGACCACGAGCCCCTTGAAGGTCGCCGAGAACTCGGGAATCCAGCACTCACTCCTCACAAATGCGTAGACTCCCGCCTCCGCGGGAGTGACGGGGTGGTCGCGGAAACGGTAAGCGCAGAAGGAGATGATCGTGGTTCCACCCCCTCCGCTCGGGGATCCAATCCCCGAGCTACTCAGATTCCGCCAGCTCCGCTGGCTCCGGAGGGAAGCACGTAGTTGAGCAGGTTCTGGGAGCCGGATTCATCCGGCAGTGTCCTGGGTAGCCCCGGGATTGATCCCGGGGCGGGGGCTCCGGCAATCCCCTTGCGGTATTCTCGACCTTTCGCTGCTCTCTTCCCTTCCCCCATGAGCCAAACACTCCCCTCCCCCACCGACCTAGCCCACGAGCTCAAATCCCTCGCCCTGGAACTGGGCTTCGACCGTGCGGGTGTGGCCGGGGTGGAACCGGTGGAGCATGGCGGCGCCTTCCTGCGCTGGCTGGAGCGGGGCGACCATGCGGGCATGGGCTATCTGGAGCAACGGGTGGAGGAGCGGCTGGAGCCGGCGCGGGTGCTGGAGGGCGCTCGCTCGGTGCTCTGCGTCGCCCTCCAATACCATCCGCTGGAGGGAGCCGAAGAGCCCACCGGGGACCTGTGGCCACGGGTGGCCCGCTACGCCCGGGGCCGGGATTACCACAACAAAATGGGCAAGCTCCTGCGCAAGCTAGCGCGGCGGGTGCGGGAAGCCTATCCCCACTGCGACACCCGGCCCTATGTCGACACCGGGCCGGTGCTCGAACGCGCTCTGGCGGCCCGCGCCGGCCTGGGCACCACCGCCAAGAACACCTGCCTGCTGAGCCGAGAGGGCTCCTGGTTCCTCCTCGGGGAGCTCTTCCTCACCCTTCCCCTGGAGGCCGGCGAGCCGCTTACCGACCTCTGCGGCCGCTGCACCCGCTGCCTCGAAGCCTGTCCCACCGACGCCCTGCGCGAGCCCTACCGCCTGGACAGCAACCGCTGCATCTCCTACTGGACCATCGAGCATCGAGGAGCGGTGCCGGCAGAGATACGCCCTCAGCTCGAGGATTGGGTCTTCGGCTGCGATATCTGCCAGCAGGTGTGCCCGTGGAATCTACGTCCTTCGCCCGCCGCCGACCACCCCGACCTGCACCTGGCGGAAGAGCGCCGCGACCTGGATCTGGTGCAGCTCCTGGCGCTGGGACCCGAGGAGTACCGGCGGCGCTTCAACGGCAGCGCCATGCAGCGGGCGCGGCTGGAAGGCCTGAAACGCAACGCCGCGACGGTGATGGGCAACCGGCCGGAGCCACGCTACCGCCCCGCCCTGGAAAAGGCCCTCACGGCAGAATCGGACACCGCCGTCCGGCGTCACGCCGCCTGGGCTCTGGGCCGCATGGGCGCCGAACCATCCCGGGTGGTGCTGGAGCGTGCTCTGGCGGAGGAAGAAGAGCCGGCGGTAGCCGAAGAAATCCGCCACGCCCTCGGCCCCGAACCGGATCGAAAGAAGAATCAACATGCCCGCCGCTGACGGAGAGGACCGCTGATGTCGGTCACCGTCGACGATCTGATCCGGGACGCCCGCCGTCGCCTCTCCGAAGCTCCCCACGGTCCCTCCACCCGCGAAGCCCTGCTCCTCATGGCGCGGCTGCTGGAGCGGGATGAGGCCTACATTCTGGCCCACGGCGAGCACCAGCTGGAGGCTTCAGAGATCCAGCGCTTCCAAGAGCTTCTCCAACGGCGGCTGACCGGCGAGCCCATGGCCTACGTTCTCGGCGCAAGAGAGTTCTACGGCCGCCAGTTCCGGGTAGACTCCCGCGTGCTCATTCCGCGGCCGGAGACCGAGCACTTGGTAGAGGCGGCGCTGGAATGGGATCTACCACCGGAGCCACAGATTCTCGACGTGGGAACCGGCTCCGGCTGCCTGGCGGTGACCCTGGCGCTGGAGATTCCCGGCGCCCGGGTGACGGCGGTGGACATCTCCCTCGGCGCCCTGGCGGTGGCCCAAGCCAACGCCGGGAGCTTGGGAGCCGCGGAGAGCGTGCACGCCTTGTGCATAGATCTTGTCTGTGGGCTGGAGCTGGAGACCTTCGACCTGGTGGTGAGCAATCCGCCGTACATTGCGCCGGAGGAAGCTCCGGAGCTTTCGCCGGAGATTCTCGACTATGAGCCCACCACCGCCCTCTTCGCCGACAGCGGCGGACTGGCGGTACTGCATCGACTGCTGGCCGCCGCGGCGGAGTTCCGGCCTGGCTGCCCTCTGATGGTGGAGATCGGCGCCGACCAGCGGGCCGCGCTGACCGCCGCCGCCACCGATCGAGGCCTGGAGGTCCGGCGGGTGATCCACGACTACGCCGGCATCGCCAGGACTCTGGTTTTGACCCGTCCACCATCGAAGAGCTGAGGATTTCATGGATCGATTTCACATCCAGGGCCCCAACCGTCTCGAGGGAAACGTCCGCGCCAGCGGTGCCAAGAACGCCGCCCTTCCCGCCCTCGCCGCCACTCTGCTCAGCGAAGGGCCGGTGACCCTCGGCCGGGTGCCCAAGGTGCGCGACATCCGCACCATGTGCCGTCTTCTGGAGCACCTGGGAGTGGCCAGCGAGGAGACCGAAGATGGCTTCATCCTCACCCCCGGCGGCGAGGTGAGCCCCGACGAAGCACCCTACGAGCTGGTCAAGACCATGCGCGCCAGCGTTCTGGTGCTCGGTCCGCTGGTGGCCCGCCGGGGCCATGCCCGGGTCTCCCTCCCCGGCGGCTGCGCCATCGGCGTGCGCCCTATCGACCAGCACCTGGCCGGGCTTGAGGCGCTGGGAGCGGAGGTCCAGCTGGAACATGGATATGTCGAGGTGCGCGCCCGTCAGCTGGTGGGCACCCGCTTCCGCTTTGCTATGCCGACGGTCACGGGGACCGAAAATGTGATGATGGCGGCGGTGCTGGCGCAGGGAACGACGGTGCTGGAGAACTGTGCCCGGGAACCGGAGATCGGCGACCTGGCCCGGCTGCTCAACTCCATGGGAGCACGGATTTCCGGCGCCGGCGAGGAGGCCATGGAGATCGAGGGCGTCGACACCCTTGGCGGCACCCAGCATCAGGTCATCGCCGACCGCATCGAGGGCGGCACCTACCTGGTGGGGGCCGCCATCACCGGTGGAGACGTGCTGCTGCAGGATGCGGAGCCTGCCGATCTGGCACCGCTGCTGGAAAAACTGGACGAAATCGGCGTCGACGTCGCGCTCTCCGAGGCGGGCATCCGGGTCCGCAACGGGCACGGAATCCGAGCCAGCGATGTCGCAACTTGCCCTCATCCGGGTTTCCCCACCGACCTTCAAGCCCAATATATGGCTCTCATGACCCAAGCCGAGGGTCGGTGCGAGATATCGGAAACCGTATTCGAGAACCGCTTTCAGCATGTGCCAGAGCTCAACCGCATGGGGGCGAACATTCAGATCGACGGACCCAAGGCGGTCATTCAAGGTCCCACCCCACTTTCCGGAGCCAACGTCATGGCCACCGACCTGCGGGCCTCCGCCTGTCTGGTCCTCGCCGGCCTGATCGCCAGCGGCGAAACGGTGGTCCACCGCATTTACCACCTAGATCGGGGATACGAGAGCATGGAACTGAAATTGCAATCTTTGGGTGCTCGGGTAGTGCGGCGCGGCTAAGCCCTTCCGGGAAACCAGCCCGCCCGGCAGACCAGGAAGCCTCGAGACCGATGGACCCGGATGCCGAGACCCCACCGCGAGGAGTTGGAGTCCCCTCCGACCGCCGCGGCGAACAGTAGATCCGTGGAAAGCACACCAGTGGACAGAACATCAGCGGACGGGCAGCCGTCCCGGAATCAACCATCCATGGCCTGCCATCACAGCTTCCGAAACTTCTTCGTCCCGCACCGGCTTCCGTTCCCGATTCCAAATTCTCAGCAGGGAGCGTTGTCCTCATGAGCCTCGGCTTGCTCCTGACCCTGGCCCTGGCGGTGGACGATCCCCGCATCGACCTGGTCAAAGCACAGCTGGAGAATCAGCCGGCCCAAGCCTTGGAGCAGACCTCGGCGTTGATCCAAGATCAACCCGAGCTCAACCAGGACCTCGGCCTCGACTACCTCCAAGGACATTTGCTCGAGCTCGAGGGGCAGGGGGCCCAGGCCGGGCAGGCCTTTGCCCGTACCCTCGCCGGCGCTTCCGTCCTCGCGCCCTACGGCCGCATGCGCCTGGCCATCGCTCAGGAGCGGCAACGCCACCCCGAGGTCGCCGCCGGTCTGGTCGCCACCCTCCTGCAGGGGGAGATCCCCCGCCCCTTGCTGCCCCGGGCCGTCGCCCTGTTGCGCCACACCTTGGCCCGGGGCGGGGACTGTCGCCTGCTCCAGGGGATCAACGCCCGCGAATTCCCCGTTCCTCAACGACGCCAGCTGACCCTGGCGGAAGCTCTGTGCGCCTTCCGCACCGAAGATAAAGACCGCGGCCAGCGCATGCTCATCGAGCTGCTGGAGGAGGAGACCTCCGACGACACGGCTCGCGAGGCGGTGCGGTGGGTGGCCATGCTCCCCAACTCCACCTCCGACCCGCGCATCACCCTGCTCATCGGCATGACCCTGCACCAGCATCGCGAGTTTCAGCACTCCGTGCCCTATCTGGAAATGAGCCTGATGAGCCGCGAGCGCGGTGGGCCGGCGCTGCGCACCGCGGAGGATCTGGAAGCCCGCTACGCGATGATT
Source organism: Acidobacteriota bacterium (assembly GCA_034211275.1). NCBI lineage: Bacteria > Pseudomonadati > Acidobacteriota > Acidobacteriota bacterium. The sequence goes on along the minus strand of JAXHTF010000068.1, from coordinate 2,059 downwards.
CGCGGTCACTTCTGGCTCAACCGCTTCGACCTGGCGGCACAGGAGTTCGGCAATCTGGCGGAGCGCACCAACATTCCCCGGGAGCGCTCCCGAGCTCTTTTCCAACGGGGCCGCTCCCTCGAGCTGGTGGGCCGTTGGGCCGACGCCTCCAAGAGCTTCCAACGGGCCTTCAACGCCGAACCCAGTGGCCGTTGGGCCGACGCCGCCCTCTTCGCCGCCATGCGGCTGGAATGGCGGACCAACAACGAGAGCGCCGCACTGCAGCTCTACGAGCTTCTCTCCAGCAAAAGTCAATGGCGCCCCATGGCCGGCCGCGCCGCCCTCTTCCTGGCAGTCTCGGACCTGGTCCAGGGGCGCGCCGACCGGGCCCAGCCCTGGCTGGACCTGGCACGACTCTCCGGTGGCTCGGATACCGTCGAAGTGAGCTATTGGGAAGGCCGGCGCCACGAGTTGGAGGACGATCCCGCAGCCGCCGTCGAGAGCTACCTGGTAGCCCTGAAGAGTGACCTGGCTCATCCCCTGGCCCAGGCCGCCGGTCGTCGCATGACCCAGCCGAAGCTGGCTGCCGCGGCCCGGAGCAAGGGCCTCGAGCTGCTGCGCGGCTCCGTCCGGCGAACCCTGGCGAGTCAGCGCATCGACGATCTCTATGCGGCCTTGCTGTTGTTGGGAGAGAACACCGCCGAGGGCCGGCAAGCGAGCAAGCGGTTGCGCGAGGAGTTGGAGGAGGATCGCTCCGCCGGACCCTATCTACGCATGGAGACGGTGCCGGTGGAAAGCTGGCCCATCTGGCAGGCTCCCCTCCGCCAGCCCGAGGACAAGCTCCTGGCCCTGGGCCTGCTGCAGGAGGGTGCTCCGGCGGTGCGGCGCCACTTCCCGCGCTCGGACCTCAACCTGGCCTTCACCGGCAGCCAGCTGCTGGCGCGGGCCGGAGAGCACAGCCACTCGCTGCGCATCGCCGAGATCCTCGCCCAAGGAGCCCCTTCCCGCCTACCCCAGCAGCTCTACCCGCAGGAGCTGCAGGAGCTGCTCTACCCCAACGCCTACCGGGAATTCCTCGACTCCCAGAGCACCCGCTTCCAATTCGAGACGGCGCTGCTCCAGGCCATCATCCGCGAGGAGAGCCGCTTCAACCCCGACGCCGTGTCCGGCGCCGCGGCCCGGGGCCTGACCCAATTCGTCATGCCCACCGCCCGCAAGCTCGCCTTCAACATCGGCCTGGGGCCCATCTCCTTCCGGGATCTCTACAAGCCCACCACCGCCATCACCCTCGGTGCCGCCTATCTGGACGACCTGCTGCAGGAATTCGGTGGCGCCCAGCACCCAGCCATCGCCGCCTACAACGCCGGCGTGCCCCAAGCCCACCTGTGGCGCAACTACTGCTTCAGCGACGAGCCGGAGGAGTTCTACACCAAAGTGGGGTATGCGGAGACCCGAGGCTATCTGCGCAAGGTCACCGCCAGCTACTACTGGTATCAGCGGATCTACGACCTCGGCGAAGCCGGCCTCACCGTGTCGCCATCGCAGGAAGTAGGGCAGCTCTCCAGCGCCCGCAACCCTCCTCGATAGAGGCAGCGACGGAAGCCCGCAGGAGATTGCTGCCCAGGTAGGCAGTGTGGAGCGCCGAAGCGGCCCCGCCCCGGGATCAATCCCGGGGCTACCCAGTCTCCGCCGGATGAATCCGGCTCCCAGAACCTCTATCGACCGATCTCTTGCTCCGAAGCCGGCGGAGCCGGCGGAATTTGAGTAGCCCGGGGATTGGATCCCCGGGCGGAGGCGCTGAAACCACAGTCCTTTCCTACTCCGCTCACCCTCTCCGTCACCACCCCGTCATGCCCGCGAAGGCGGGCATCCACGCCGGACTGGGGAGTGACTACCTACTATCCAACCGAGTAGTGTCTGAACCTACTGAGCCACCGGCGGCAGGTCCCGCGGGGCGTCAGCGTAGATGCGGATGTCCGCTTCCTCTCGTAACTCGTCGGTCCAGGTGCGGATTTCCTCGTTGAGGCGCTGTTCCCGCAGCACCCGCCGCTGGACGACGTGCGCGAGTCCATCCGGCGGG
>JAXHTF010000067.1 GCA_034211275.1 Acidobacteriota bacterium | reverse complement strand
CGACACCGAGGAGCGCAAGATCTTCGAGGTCGAGCGCAAGATCCACTGGATCCTGGGCTCCGGCAACCATTCCCGCACCTACATTCATCACACCGAGAGCGGTGAGCTCTACCAGATGCCCCTGGCCTGGTACGAGGACCCCGAGCGTCCGGGTTCCGGATGGTGGGCCATGGCGCCGGGGTTCGACCGCCGCTTTCATCTGGGAGTGGGGCGCCGGGTGGTGCGGGATTGCATGGTGTGTCACAACGCCTATCCCGACGTACCGGCGGGGAATGATGCGCCGGGGGCGCTGCAGGTCTATCCGACGGATCTGCCCGAGGGGATCGGTTGTCAACGCTGCCATGGCCCCGGCGCCGAGCATGTGCGGGCGGCGCTGGAGGGGGAGATGAGCTTTCAGGAGCTCCGCGGCACCATCGTCAACCCCGCCAAGCTGTCGCCGGAGCGCCGGGACGACGTGTGCTTCAGCTGCCATATGCAGCCCTCAGTGGCGATTCCCGGGGTCGTACGCGCGGACCGCGGGGCCTATACCTTCCAGCCCGGTGACGATCTCGCCGCGCACCGCGTCTACGTGGATCCGGTGGAGGTGGGGCGGGCCCAGGAGGACCGCTTCGAGATCAATCATCACCCTTACCGCCTGCGCCAGAGCCGCTGCTACCTGGAGAGCGGGCCGGCGGAGATGAGCTGTTTGACCTGCCACGATCCCCACCGCAAGGTGCCCCGGGCCCAGCGCGCCGCCCACTATCGCCAGGCCTGTCTGAGCTGCCATACGGTGGACTCCTGCCAGCTCGAGGAGATGGCGGACGCTAGCGCTTTGAAGGGCTCCGTCGCTCCCGACGACTGCGCCGGCTGCCACATGCCCAAGCGGCGCACCGAGGACGTGGTGCAGGTGGTGATGACCGATCACCTCATTCAGCGTCGCCCCGGGGGGCCGGAGCTACTGGCGCCTTTGGAGGAGTCGGAGCCGGTGATCGAGGATTTGATCTTCCTCGATCCGGAGCGAGCGCCTGCCGGTGCCGAGGGCCAGATCTATCGGGCCATGGCGGTGCTGCAGGTCTACTCGGGGGATGTGGACGCGGTGGATTTCCTTCAGCGTCAGCTGGCCCAGACGCCTCAGGAATCGGTGGCTCCCTACCTGTCGTTGGTGCGGGGCCAGCTGGGGGTCGACCGTCCCGCGGCGGCGGCGGACACTGCCCGGTCCATCCTCCAGCGGGATCCGGACAACCCGCAAGCGCTGGACCTTCTCTCCGTGGCGCTGGCTCAACAAGGGCGGACCGCCGATGCGGTGGACACCCTCCGGCGGGCCATCGTGCTGGTGCCCGACGATCCCAGCACGCGCTTCAACTATGGCCGGATTCTGTTCGCAGCCAAGCAGCCGGAAGAAGCCACCAAGCAGCTCCGTCGAGCCGTGGAGCTCAAGCCCAACCTGGCCATCGGTTGGTTCTACCTCGGCCGGATCGAGGCCGCCGCCGAGCGTTGGGGCACCGCCGCCGAGCACTACCGCCAAGCTCTCGTCGTCGAGCCCAGCTTCGACCGGGCGTACCTGGGGTTGGCGGAGATGCTCCAGAAGACCGGGGACCGCACCGAGGCCGAACGGGTGCTGCGCCACGGCAGCACCCACGCTCGGGATACTCGGGCGGTGAAAGCGGCGTTGGGGGAGCTGCTGGCCGCCGAGACCGCCGGTTCCTGAGCGGTCAGTCCGTCAGTGCCGGGAAGGCGCTCTCGATGAAGATGACCCCGAAATCCGTGATCCCGCCGGTCACCACCGGCACGGCGTCGGAGACGAAGCGCTGGCCGGAGCCGACGTCCAGCACCTCGACCCGCGCCGAGGGCACGGGGGCGAGGATGCCCGGCAGGGAGAAGGTGCCGTCGGGGCCGGTGAGGGCGGTCACTCCCAGATAACGCACCTCCACTCCCTCCACCGGACCGATGAAGAAGTCCTCCACCCGGCCTTCCAGGGTGGTGGTCACCGCCGGCTCGACGAGAGGCCGATGGGCGAGGGAGAGGAGCTCGTCGACGTCGAAACCGTAGTCGGGGCTGGCGAAGGGAGTCAGGGCCGGTACCGCCGGGTCCAGGACCCACAGCTCGCCGCCGGCGGTGGCCAGGAAGCTGCCGCTGCCGGGAAGGGCGTCGAGACCGCCGACGGTTCCCGGATCCTGCAGCAGGTCGAAGCTGGAGATCACCGTCGCATCGGCGGGATCGAGGACCTCCAGGAAGGTCGATTCATTTCCCTGCCCCAGCATGTAGAGCAAGCCGTCGGGACCGAAGGCGAGGCCGGCGCTCTCGTAGGAGCGGGTGTCCCCTACGGTGGTGGCCCGGGCGGTGGGGATGTCGATGCGGTAGAGGCGGTGCCCTATGCTGGGCCGCAGAAGGCCGTAGAGGCCGGTGCCGTCGGGATCGTAGGCCAGGTCTTCGACGCCGATCTCGACGTCTTGGCCAAAGCCCTCCGGGATGCCGCCGGGGACCGAGTCGGCCTCGATGTCTCCCAGTACGTCCAGCACTTCGCCGGTGTTCGGGTCGAGCTCCAAGAGCGTGCTGCTGCCGAAGAAGCCTTTCAGCGGTCCCGGCCCTTGCTGCAGGAAGTCGCCACCGGATTGGGCCGCTTGAGTCGCTCCGATGAGCTGATCTGCCGTCGGGAAGGCGAGGCCGGTGAGCCCCTGTTCGTCGAGGCTGAAGGGATCTGCCCAGGGTAGGAGCCGGTTCTCCACTTCGTCGTAGAGGTGTAGCGGCACCGGTCCGGAGCTTCCGCCACCTTCGGGAGAGCTGAAGGACAGAATGGTTCCGATGTAGAGAAGCTGGCCGCTGAGCTGGATGTCCCCGACCACGGTCATGCCCCCGGGCTCCGGTGCCACCGCCGCCGAGCGGCCGCGGGCGAGGAGACCGTCGGGTTCCACCAGGCTGGCGCTGCAGGAGATGGCGGGGGTGAGGGTGGCGAGACCCGGAACGGAGAAGGAACCGTCGGCGCCGGAGGTGCCGGTGACGCCGTTGCACAGCACCGCGGCGCCCGCCGCCGGCGTTCCTTCGGTATCCAACACCCGGCCGACGGCGGTGGTCCCGGGATCGGGAACCACCGCCACCGTCACCAAGGGGGAGCTTCCCAGTTGGTCGCGGTCATCGGTGGCGAAAGCCTGGAGGTCGAGATCGGCGATGCCCGTGGGGACCACGAAGGTGCGCTCGTAGGGAGCGGTCTCCGCGGTACCTTCCACCACGCCGTCCACTTCGAGGCTCACCTCTGCAACGGCGGAATCGTCCACCGCTCCCATCAACACCCGCAGCACCGAGCCTTCGATGACCTCCGAGCCGTGCTCCGGTTCGAGGATCTCGACGCTGGGGGGTGGATCATCCGCGATCGGCACCACCACCGGATTGGCAAAAGCTTCTTGGCCCAGGTCGTCCACCGCTCGGGCGGAGACGGTGATCTCGGTGGTTCCCAGGGGCAGGAAATGATCGAAGGCGTAGGGCGGACCACTGAGGAAGGAGCCTTCCACCACGCCGTCCACCAGGATCTCCACCAGGGCTATGGCGACATCGTCGTCGGCGGTCACCGCCAGCCGGACGGAGGTACCTTCGGTGTAGAGATTGCCGGGGACCGGCGCGAGCACCGTTGCCGTCGGGACGTCGTCCGGCACCACGTCGAGGGTTACCGGGGTGGCAGTGCCCTGGTTGCCCGCGAGGTCGAAGGCGTGAGCCTCCAAGGTGAAGGTGGGCTGGCCCGCCGGCACCGGCAGGGTGAAGGTGAAGGGCGGAGCGAAACCCTGGTCGACGATCTCGCCGTCGGCCAGCAGCTGCACCGAAGCGACTCGGAAGTCGTCCTCCGCCGCCACCGTGACGGTGATGCGGCGGCGCTCCAAGAAAGCTTCGCCGTCCAACGGCGCCGTAATCTCTACCTCCGGTGGTAGGCCTACGGTGTCCTCGAAGGACCGGTAGCGGCCGATGTGCAGACCGGTGTTGCCAACCCGGTAGTTGTCGCCGATGCCGCCGCGGGAACCGACCATGTAGACCAGCCCGTCGCGCACCGCCAGGTCGTGACCGTTGTCGTCGCGGAAGGAGGGAGCCCGGCTGAAATCCAGCGCCGCCTGGAAGATCGGCGGCAGCTCCGTGACGTTGAAGATGGGCACCGCGTTGACGAAGAAGAAGTCCGAGGCCAGGGCCAAGGAATCGTCGAGAGCCACCGCCGTGAGGCCGAAGCGGTTGTCGCTGGAGCCGGACACGAAGGGGGTGTCGGGAATGCTGAAATCGATCTCCCGCAAGCCCCCGAGTCTTCGGTCGGCGCCGTCGGCGATGTAGGCCCGCCGGCCCCGCACCGCCACCTGGGCGGCGGCGGAAGTACCGTTGGGGCGGGTGTGGGTGGAGCCCAGGATCTCCGGGTCGGCAGGATCCGTCACGTCGATGATGTGCACTCCGGCGCTGGAGTCTGCGACCACCGCGAGACCGTCGTCGGTGACCTCCACTCCCCGGGCCCGGCCGGGGGTGCCGGTGGAGCCGAGGAGCAGCGGAGAGGCGGGGTTCGATACGTCGTAGTTTCTCAATCCACGAATGCCGGCGGCGACGTAGGCGATGCCGTCCTTGACCGTGACGTCGGTGGCGGTTCCGAAGACCGGAGCGATGCCCAAGACCGCCGGGGCCGCCGGGTTGGTGATGTCGACGATGATCAGCCGGTTGGAGGCGGCGAGGTAGGCGCGGCCAGCGGAGACGGCGATGCCGTAGGCCGGGGCTGGAAGGCCCATGGTGTCGACGATGAACGGCGCTGAAGGATCGCTGACGTTCACCACCACCAGGCCGGCCTGGCCCGCGGCGACATAGACGTGGGAATCCCCCGGCGGTCCCAGGGTCAGGGCGTTGGCGAAGCCCGGCAGGCGCAGGAAGGAAAGGGCTACGGGTTCGAAGGTTTCCACCGTGATCCCCCGGGTGACCTCCATGCTGTCGTTGGCCACCGTCACCGTGGCGATTCCGTCCTGCCCGGCGAAGACGCGGCCGTCGTCGAGGCCGAAGTTGATCACCAGCAGGTCGCTGGAATCGTAGGTGGTGCCGTAGAGCTCGTCGGTGACGTCCAGGGAACGGCCGTCCACCAGGGTGGCGGTGACCACCAGCTGGCGCGAGGCCTCGCCGACGGCGGTATCGAAGACGAGGGTGAAATCCCCCGGGGGCGTCACCGCCAGATCGGTGACCAGACCGGTGAGGTCGACGCTCAGGGGGTCCAGGGGATCGCTGCCCACCTGCACCTCCAGCCCGTCGGAGACGCCGTCGCCGTCGGTGTCGAAGCGCAGCGGGTCGGTGCCGGTGTCGTTGACCTCTTCACCGTCCAGCAGACCATCGTCGTCGCTGTCCGGATCGAAGGGATCGAGACCGGCGAGGAATTCGTCGATCACCGTCAAACCGTCCCGGTCGGGGTCCCCCAGGGCGTCCGCCGGATTGCTGGGATCGAGGCCGTTGGCGATCTCGTAGTCGTCCGGCAGCCCGTCCCCGTCGCTGTCCGCCGACACCAGTGCCTGAATCATCAACAGGGCCAGGGTGCCCTCGTGGGTGGCGCTGATGAGCACGTTGCCGCTGGTCAGGGCGGTGACCAGCCCGTCGTCGTCCACCGTCGCCACCGCAGCATTGCTGGTGGTGTAGGCGGTGCCCGCGGCAGCGGCGGTGACGTCGGCGGTGGAGCTGTCGGGGAAGGTGACCGTGGCGGTGAGCTGGGCGCTGGCGCCGACGGCGGTGAGGAGGGTGGTGGGAGCGCTGAGCTCCAGCTCCGCCGGCACCGGCTCCGGGGCGTCGAAGACGATATCCGCTACCCGCAGCACGCCGTCGGTGGGCACGGTGATGAAGTCCGACTGGCCGGCACGGGTCACCCCGCCGTCGACGCAGGTGGCGCGGATGCGCACCCGGCCGACGTTGGTAGGAATGTTGGGAAGCACCCAGGAGCCGTCTGCCTGCACCCGGGCGCTGCGGTTGAGGGCGCTCACCACGCAGGTTTCGTCGAGGCCGGTGCCGGCCTGGGCCGGCAGCGCCAAGAGCAAAGCCACAGCGGTCGCGAAGGCAGCGGCGAGGACCGCCAAGATCGGCACGGTCCGCCGCCGTCCGGGATCTTCTCCGAGGCCGCCGCCGACGGTGAAGAGGGCCTGGCGGTTCAGGCAGGATCGTCCTGGATGAGATCCCTCGGATCGGGATGGGTTCCGCCGGCCATCGATGGCTCGGGCCTGCCGGAAGCTCTCATTGCCTCGCCTGTCGCTCATGGTCTCGCCTCGTCGCTGTCGAAGGTCGATAGGTCACTCGCCCGCGGGTTGTGGCGCACCGCGTCGCGCACTTCCAGATCCGGGTCCCGAGCCAGCTCGGCCAAGACCTCCAAAGGGGCCTGGGGATTGCGGCCGACGCTGAAGCGCACCCAGCGATCGTCGTGATGGGCCAGGGCCCCCAGCAGCCCTTCGGGGGTCGCCGGATTGCGCGCCACCGCCCGCAACACCTGGGGGCTTGGATCGCCGTTGAGCTGCTCCAGCGCCGACGGTGGGGCGGAGGAGTTGGCGGCGACCGCTTCCCGCACCGAGGCCTCGGGCGAGCGGGCCAGTAGCTCCAGTGCCGCCGCCGGGGTCTCCGGACGGGACGCCACCACCTGGTGGATGCTGCGTAGGTCCCCGTGCAGCCACAGCCGCCATCCCGACGCCGGCGGCTCATGCAGCCAGGGCTCGTCCCGGCGGGCCAGCTCCTGGAGCAGGGAAGGGGGCGTGGCCGGGTTCTCCGCCAGCCCCAGCAAAGCCCAGCGGTCCCGCTGCGCGATCCCGCGGTCCATCGCCTGGCGAAGCTCTTCGGTGCCCGCTGCGGGATCTGCGCTGCGCCGCTCCAGCTCCCGGGAACGCTCCATCCAGGCCGCTCCGCCAACCACCGCCAGCAGCGCCGCCAGGGCCAGCGCTCTCCTTCCGGCCCGGCTCCACCGCCCAAGCAGGTGATGCAGGGCCCATCCCAGCAAGCCTCCCGCGAGGGCTGCCAGTCCCGCCGCCACCGGCACGCCGTAGAGGGCGACGACGGCGGTGGAGGAGTCGGCGGAGAAGATGCTGAGCAGTAGCAATCCCGTCACCGTTAGGCCCAAGGCCAAGGCGGTGGCGAGGCCGGTGGCGGCCGCCGGCGCGATCCTGCCGCCCGAGATCAGCCCGCGGCGGATCCACCAGCCGAGGGCGGCGGTGGCGAGGAGCATCGCCAGCAGACCGAGGGTGAGAGGAGAAAGGCCCACGGCTCAGCTCCTCCCGGGGAGGATGGGGAGTGCGATCAGCAGCATTGGCACGCGTTCCGCTGGGCGTTGAACCAGGGCAGGCCGCCGAAGCTGCTGACCGCGGAGAAGTACCGGTCGGCGTTGGCCCGGCAGAAAGCGCGGGCCAGGATGTTGGAACAGCCGGCGGCGCACGCCGCTCGCATGTCGGCGAGGAATTGGGCGTCGCAGGTCCCTTGATCGCTGCGGCAGCGGTCGTAGCACATGTCGTGGGTATTGCAGGCCGGCGTGAAGGACGCGTTTTCGCATCCGATGTTGGGATCTTCCGGCACCGGAAGGGGCAGGACCGGCGAGCCACAGCCATTGCCCGGGTTGGGTGGCCGGAAGGTGCTGCGGTTGGGGCAGTCCACCGGCCAGGTGATGGGCATGGGGTGCTTCTGCACGACCCGCGGGAAGAAGGGGGTGCAGCATTCCGTCGACGGATCGTAAATGTCCGGAGTGAACGTCGTGGAGCCGTTGACTCCGCAGCAGGCCTGTCCCGGGGGCGGGTCGCTAAGGTCTCCGACCTCCCGTACCCGGCCGGTGGGAGGCACGCCGAACCCGCCGCCGCCGAAGGTGATGCATTCAGCCCGCAGACAATCGCCAGGGGTCTGGGGCGGTGTCTCGGAGGAGTCACCGGTGGGGAAGACGAAGCCGTGGATGCAGATCTCTCGCAGGCAATCGTCCGGCGCCGACTGCGGCGGGGTCTGACTGTTGTCCTCGACGCAGCGGTTGTTGACGCAGCGCTTGCAGGTGGGGCAGTTGTGGGTGGTGCCGGAGCCGGCGGGATTGCCGCCACAATGCCAGCCCGCCTCGATGACCCCGGATCCGGGTACCGAGGTCACCGTCAATCCGTCCTCGCTGACCACGCCTTGGCCGATGGTGACGAAGCGGAAGAGGTCGTGGTCGAAGGAATACATCTCGGTGACGGCTCCGGGGTCCAGCCCGTCGACGTTGGGCAGGGTGAGCCGGGCCGGCGGATCGAAGCGGGCGAAGCCCGGCTGGATCGTCACCACCAAGCGCGGCTGCTGGCCGAAGTTGGGCACCATGGGCACCTTGTCTCCGTGCACCACGGTGACGCTCACCACGCCGCTGGAGGAACCGTCGGGGAAGGTCACCGAACCCGGCGCGATGTCCAGGGCGAAGCCCGGATAGTCCGGAAGGGTGACGGTGCCGCCGGTGGTCTCGTCCACCGCCACGCCGCTGGCGGGATCCAGGGGCAAGAGGTAGATGGGGCGCCCCATGGTGTTCTCGATCCCCGCCACGGTGGCGACCTGGAACTCCAGATGGGGCCAGATGCCGGGGCGGCTGGTGGTCGCGCCGTCGACCTCCAGGAGCACCATGCCCGGGGGGACTCCGTCGAGGCGGAAGGCTCCGGCGGCGTCGGTGAGCACGCTGAGGCCGGTGCCCGCGATCTCCACGGTGGCGTCCGGCACCGGCTCGTCGCTGTTGTCGAGCACCAGGCCGGAGAGGGCGGTGAGGGCCGGGTCCCCGGCCACCCGGGCGTTGGCTACGAAGCTGGCGTAGGGGGTGGGGCCGCCGCCGGCGAGGGTCACTTCCACCACGTCGCTGGCGGATCCCGCCTGGGAGCCCAGAACCCACCCGACGGCGGCGTTGCCGTCGCGGTCGGTGGTCACCGTGGCCTGGGCGCCGGAGCCTTCGCCGGCGTTCACCAGGCTGCCTTCGCCGGCGACTATGGTGAAGTCCACCGCCACCCCGGGTAGGCGATTGAATCCGGCGTCCACCACCGTCGTCACCAGCGGCAGGGGTAGCCGTTGGCCGACGGCACCGGTCTGCTCCCCCCCGTCGTCCACCACCAGGAGGGCGGGGGGACCGGGGAGGGCGATGGCCCCCAACTGCAGGGGCTCGCCGAAACCGGCGGCCGAAGCCTCCAGCCGCTGAACGGCGAGACCGGCCCGGGAGCCCAGGGTCCAGCTCACCGAAGCTTCTCCGGAGCCGTCGGTGAGCTTCGCCACCTGGCGCCGCTCTCCGCCGGATCCGTCGTCCAGGGAGCCGGCACCGCCGGTGACGCGGAAGAGCACCGGTGCTCCGGCCACCGGCAGGCCGGCGCCGTCCAGCGCCTGCACCACCAGCGGTTCCGCCAGCGGGCTGTCGATGACGGCGCTCTGGCGGTCTCCGGAGATCACTCTCAAGCGGGGGGCGGTGGGTACCTCCAGGAATACCGTCAGCTGCTCCTGGGTGACGTTGCCGGCCTGATCCGTGGCCTCTACCGTCAGCACATTGGCTCCGGGAGCCAGTACCAGGCCTTCGGCGGCGAAGGTATCCTGCATCACCGTTGCCGGAGTGCCGTTGACCGTCACCTGCGGCGGTGCGGTGCCGGCGGCGGAGAGGTCCGGGTCCCGCACCCGTCCGGAAACCGTGACCGGGCCTTCGGCGAGGCGGGCGCCGTCCACCGGCGTCACCACCACCAGCTGCGGTGGCCGGTCGTCCCGCACCACGGTGACAGTGGCGGAGGCGACGCGGCCGGTGCCGTCGGTGGCGGTGGCGGTGAGCAGATCGACCCCGGCATGCACCGGCACGGCGGCGGCGAAGAAGGTACCGGCGCCGGAGTCCACCGCCGCCGCCACGCCGTTCACTTCCACGGCGGCGGTGCCCGGCGACACCGTGCCCTCCACGTCCACCGTGGCGCCGACCAGCTGGAACGACAGGGGGGCGGTGATGGCCACCTCCGGCACCGCAAACCGGGTCACCTCGACGATCACCTCGCTGAGGTTGCCGGCGGTGTCGACGGCGTGCACGCTGATGGAGTTGAGGCCGTCCTGCAGGTCGATCACGGTCTCGAAGGTGCCGTCCACAACGGGGACCGTCGCCCCATTCACCTGCACCGTAGAGATGCCGCTGAGATCGAAGACCAGTCCGGCCACCCGCACCGTCGCGGCGTTGGTGCTCAGGCCGGAGGCGGGCTCCAGAACCTGCAGGTCCGGCAGTACCGGATCGTAGGTCACGGTGCGCTGGCCCATGACGCTACGGCCGGCTCCGTCCACCAGCAGCAGGGGGATGATGTTCTCCCCTCCGTGCAGGGGGACCTGGGTGGTGAAGACTCCGCCGGCGATGGGTACGGGGACGCCGGCGACGACGACGTCGGTGAGCTCACCGTCGTCGGTGGCGGTGCCCGTGACCTGCACCGTCGGTGTGTTGACCAGCGCACCTTCCGGCGGTGACGAGATGGTAAGGAGGGGATCGAGAACGTCTCCCGGGCCGTAGATGAGCGCCACCTCGAGCTCGGCAGCGGCGGGGTTGCCGGCCTCGTCCGTCACCTCCGCCCGCACGGTGCGCAGCTGGGCGTCGCCGTCGGCAGCGGAGGCGGGGAAGGTACAGGTGGCGGTGGCGGGCTGGACCTGGCAGAAACCGGTGCGGTCCACCGAATCTTCCAGCACTCGCAAGCTGCTCAGGTCGATGCCCGACTCCCGATCCTGATAGCCCACCACCACCTGGTAGGAACCGGCGTCTTGGAACACCGGCACCGAGGGACTGGAGAACGAGAGCTGCGGCGGTGCGGTGTCGCCGCCGGGACCCGGCGGTGCTTCGAAGACGAGCTCCAGCCGAGCCGCCTCACCGCCCTCCCGGGAACCGTAGTCCACTCCTCCCGGAACGGTCTCGTCGGCCTTCTTGAGCATCCAGCCGAAGTTGTCTGCGCCCCGCTGCACCGCTTCGACGTCGCCGGCGACGTCGAAGGTGACGGTGCCGCTCAAGTCGTTCGTATGCAGCACCGCATCGGTGGCCGGCGAGAAGACTCCACCGTCCCAAGGCGCATCGCATCCACCGTCGGCGTCGGTGGCACAGTCCCAGGTGACCACCGGCTCCATCCACGGGGTCAGCACCAGGGCATGGATCGCCACCTCGCTCCCCGCCCCCCAGCCGCCGCCGTTGGCGACCAAGGTCAGCTCGAGGTCGGCGCTCAACAGGTTGCGGCCGCCGATGAGCCGCAGGGGCTCACCGGCGAAGCGCAACAGGCCGCGGCCCGGCAGCTCCGTGCCCACGCGCAGCGTCTCGGCGCTACCACCGGAGAAGCCGGTGTCGAAGCCGCTGATCCAGGCGTCGGCCTCGGCTTCCAGGACGAGGGTGTGGGGTCCCGGACCGAAGAAGAGGTCGAAGCTCCGAAGAGTGTTGGTGACCTCGCCGCCGACGTCCGCGATCTGCGCCGTCAGCCGGTGTCTTCCCTGCGTGAGCGCCGGCGGCAGGCAGTCGGCGGTGGTGGCGGTGAGGGTGCACCCGGCGGTTTGATCGATGCCGTCGACGGTGAGTCGGAAGCTGCCCAGGTCGACACCGTCGGGATCGTCAAAGCTCAGCTGGATCGACGGTCGGGTCTGATCGAAGATCACCACCACGGGAGCGGTGAAGCTAAGGCTGGGAGCTCCCGGGGCGTCTCCCACCTGAACCGCCGACCAGGCCAGGGTGTCGCCGGATTCGAACCCGTCGCTGAAGATCGGGTCACCGCGGCCCTGGGCCGACGCCTCACCGCCGACCCATCCGGACAGCAGCGCTGCCAGCAGCGCTGCCAGCAGCGCCGGGGCGATCAGCCATCGCTTCTCTCCGACCCGCCTACGTCCGATCTTCATCCTCTTACCCCCGGGGCGTGGGTGTCGGGATCACGGATTCGCTCAGCTAGACCAAAGAGCCCGAGCCGTTCCCACGCTCGTCTTCAGCGGTTTCGAATTGGAATTCTCACCAGCATGACAGAGATGGCGAGATCGCACAATCGCAGTCCTTGGTGAAATCCTACCTCTTGCTACGGTGCACGGGAGTTGAAGGTTGCCCGCGGTAAAGGTTCGCTGGTCTGCTAGCCGCCGCAAACCTTGGATTCTGTTGCTTCGTTGTCACGGAGGCACTACACTCACCGGCCCTGGCCTTGGACCCTCGAAGGCCCGGCGATCCCGCAAACCGGCACCCTCAAGAGCCCGAACCCGACAACGCCGTGAGCCTGGATGACTTCTGAAACTCGCCCCAAGATCAAGCTCGTCTTCATCGTCTCTATCGCCTTCCGCTGGTTCCATCTCGAGTGGATTCTGCAGGAGCTCGACCGATCGCGCTTCGACGTCTCCTTCATCCTGGTACGCCTCAACGGCCAGGAGATGTACATGGAGCGTTTCGTGCGGGAGCAGGGGATCCCGCACCTGACCCTCGACTGCTACATCGGCTTCAAGGGCATCGTCCAGACGATCTGGGCAATCCGCCGCTACTGTCGCCGAGAGCAGGTGGATGTCGTCCACACCCACATCTTCTTGGCCAGCCTTGTGGGTCTCATGGGGGCGTTTCTGGCGCGGGTTCCCCGGCGCCTCAACACCCGGCACCATCTGATCTCCAACCACGGCAAGCCGACCCTCTGGCTCGATCACTTGGCCAGCGCTTTGGCGACGCGCACCATCGTCGCCAGCCAGGTGGTCCACGATGTGCTGACCGAGAAGGAAGGGGTGCCGCAGCGCAAGCTGGTGCACATCCCCTTCGGCATCGACCTGGACCGCTTTCGTGGCATTTCCGACGAGCGGATCGAGGTGCTGCGCCGAAAATACGACGTCGAGGGCAAGGGCCCGGTGGTCGGTGTGCTGGCCCGGCGCACCCGCACCAAGGGCCTGCAATACATCATCCCCGCCTTCCGCCGGCTCCTCGAACGGCACCCCGACGCCTATCTCCTCCTCGCCTACGCTAACGGTCCCTACCAAGAGGAGATCGAAGAGCTGCTCGCCGAGGAGCTTCCGGAGGACCGCTATCTCGAGATCAAATTCGAGACCGACGTCTTCGCCTTCTACCAGCTCCTCGATCTCTGCGTGCACGCGCCCACGGGGCTGGAGCGGGAGTCTTTCGGCCTGGTCTATCTGGAAGCTATGGCCTCGGGGGTGCCCACCGTCTTCACCCCCTGCGGCGTCGGTCCGGAGATCTTCGAGCACCGCGAGAACACCTGGGTGGTCGAGCACGAGAACAGCGACCAGATCTACGAGGGCATGGTGGCGATCCTCGAATCGCCGGAGCTCCATGAGACCCTCGTCGAGGGGGGACGCCGTACCGTCGACGAGAGATTCCCGCTGAAGAAGATGGTGCGTTCTCTCGAAGCCGTTTATCTTGGAGAGAAGCCCGGCGAAAGCTGCGACGCCCAAGCTTGATTTCCGATTCATCCGTCAGCGAGGAGATTCCCATGAGTGAGCTGTACATCCCGAAGAGCGCCCTGGTCGTCGTCGCCCATCCCGACGACATCGAATATAGCTGCGCCGGCACCCTGGCCTTGTGGGCCGACGGCGGCGCAGCCATCACCTATGTGCTGTGTACCAGCGGCGACTCCGGTATCGATCACCCCGACATCGACCGCCAGCGGGCGATGGAGATTCGCGAGGAAGAGCAGCGGGCGGCGGCGGAGATCATCGGGGCCCAGGAGGTGATCTTCCTACGCCATCGGGACGGTCTGCTGCAGCCCGATCTCGAGCTGCGCAAGGAGCTGGTGGGGATCATTCGGCGGGTGCGCCCGGAGGTGGTGATCACCGGCGACCCGACCCTCATCTGGATGAATCCCATCATGCTCAACCACCCGGATCACCGCGCTGCCTCCCTGGCGACGATGGAGGCGGCGTGGCCCACCGCCGGCCAGGCGAACCTCTATCCCGACTTCGACGCCGACGAGACGATGCGCCTGCATCGTCCGAAAAAGATCCTGTGCACCGGCTGGACCCAGCCCGAGGCGAACTTCTTCGTCGACATCTCGTCCACTCTCGACCGCAAAGTGCAGGCTTTGGAAGCTCACAAAAGCCAGATGCGCGGCTTCGACATGGCCGCTCTCCTGCGCCACCAGGCCACCACCAACGCCGCCGCCCAGAAAAAGGACGGCCAGGGGATGGAGCTCGCCGAGGCCTTCCGCATGACCAGCATCGTCGACGACGAGTGGTGGGAGAAGACCCAGGGGGACCCCACCGCTGCCCGGCGGGACGCCGTCTCGTCTCTGGCCTGAGGCGGCTCTCGACGACTGACTGTAGAATCTCTGCAACCGCTCGCAGCGAATATGGACCTCCCGCCGTGGGAAGAGGAGTAGAGATGACCGACCAGGAGCAGGCTCAGTCTGGAGTTCCCGACGAGAAGTACACCATTCCCCGCATCGACCGCCTCCTCGCCGGCGAGGATCCGAACAAGGTCTTCGACGATCCGGCCCCCACCGAGGCGACCTTTCCCGGTGCTCGGGCGTGGAACGACGGTTCCCACAACCATTACCTGCTCTGGATGTGCATGCTGTCGTGGAAGTATCCGGCTCCCTGCGTGCGGCTCTGCGCCCAATGGTGCGCCCTGGAGATCACCGGGGAAGAAGACTACAAAGCTGGGTTCATGGGCAACGAGCTCACCAGCCCGACCTACGGCGGCTGGATCTGGGGCTCCTTGGTGCGGGTGGCCCACCACGCCCGCGCCGCCCGAGTAGAGCCCGACGCCCAACGGGTGGTTTCCCGCTGGCTGTTGCGCATGGCGCTCCTCGGCTCTCTCGGCAGTCCCGCCCGCTCCCTCGAGCGCGGTGCCCGGGACCAGGTGACCTTCGACGGCGTCGGCGGTTTGATGGCGGGGATGCGGGGAAGCCCGGCCAAATTCGCCGAGCCCCAACTGGCCCGGGTGCTGACGCCGGCGTTCGGCATCGATCCGCGGATCCCGTCGGGGCGCATCGACAGCGACGCCGAATTCGCCTATCGCTTGACCCGCGGCCTGCCGCCGGCGAGCTTCGGCCTCACCGACCGCACCACCGAGGCCTGCCGTAGATTGCTGCAAGGGGAAGCCCCGGCCTGCCCGGACACGCTGAATATCCTGGCCACGGCCTTCCACAGCGTGCCCGGCATGGTGGACTATCAGGTGGGCCGCTCCGGTGGAGACATCTCTACCGTTCTCTGGCGCAATGCCAACGGCAACACCGGCCCCCTCTCCGCCACCCGCGCCCCCGCCGGCACCGCCGAATGGGTCTCCGTCGCCGCCTTCCGCCCCGACCTTTTCCACGAAGACCTGGTGGCGGTAGGCCGCAAGCACCTGGTGGACGGCGTCGCCCCCTGCCGCGTGCTCTACTGCTCCAGCGAAGCCCGCTGGCGCAGCAATATCGGCCCGGTGCCGGTGGAGAAGACCGCCGACCCGGTGGGCACTCGCTGCGCCGACGCCTGCTCCTACCAGGTCGCCATGCCCCTCCCCGCCGACCTTCCCCTCTGCTTGACCCTGGGCCCCTCTCAAGGAGCCCAAATCACCCTCGACGGCAAGCCGGTGCCGGGGACGCAGGATCTCGATTCACTGCTGCCGGCGGCGGTGGGGTAGGGGGCGGCGCCTCAGCGCAAGCGCCCCGCTAGTTCTCCCAGAGTCTCCCCGAGCCCCGCCCAGCGCCGTTGGGCGATGGCGCCACCGCTCTGCTCAGTGACATCGGCCGCCAGCGTCTCCAGTCGCCCAGCCAGCTCCGCATCGGCTTGTCCTGCCTCGAGCTGGGCCGACGTCTCGTCCAGCGCCGCGGTGAGATCCGCTGCCAGCTCCTCGTTCAGGTCCCCACTGCGCACGAGCTGATCCACATAGGCGCGGGCCACCGCCGGTTCGGCGGGCCAGGTGACGGGGAATTGTTGTTGGGGGTTGAAGACGCGGCCTTGATCCGCCAGCGCTGCTGCGGCGATCTCGTTCTCCGAGACGTACTCGCTGGGGAGCAGTTCGAGCACGTCCAGGCCGCGGACGATCTCGGTGCCGTAGATGCGGCCGTGGTACCAGTAGGTGGACCAGAAGCCGCCGAGGACCAGGTCTTCGGCGTCGATGGGGCCGCGGTCGAAATAGGCGATCTCTACCGGATTGGCGGAGTCGGTGAAATCGATGACCGAGAGGCCACCCTGATACCAGGCCTGCACGAAGATGTCGCGCCCCGGGATCGGCACGATGGAGCCGTTGTGGGCGACGCAATTCTCCTGCTCCAGCTGTGGTGCCGGGATCTTGAAGTAGCTCTGGAAGACGAGCTCGCCGTCGACGATGTCGTAGATGGCGTTGGCACCCCAGGTGAGGGGGTCGAAGGCGCGGCACCGCGGCCGGCCGCCGCCGCCCCATTCGTCGGTAAAGAGCACTTTGGTGCCGTCGTTGTTGAAGGTTGCGGAATGCCAGTAGGCAAAGCCTTGGTCGAGGACCTCGTCGATGCGCTGGGGCCGGAGCGGGTCCGAGATGTCGAAGAGGATGCCGTTACCGGAGCAGGCGCCGGCGGCGATGTTGAGGGCTGGGAAGGCGGTGATGTCGTGGCAATGGTCGGTGGCGCTGGTCTCCTGAGTCTCATCGCCGTGGTCGCCGCCACGCCACAGTCCGGCGAGGATGCCCTCCTCGGGGTCGGCGAAGACCGCCGGGCTGGCGACGATGCGGGCCTTGGAAGGCTCGGCTACGGGAATCTCCACCACGTCGATGCGGAAGAGGGCGGTGCGGTCGTCGCCGGGGGACTCGTCGAAGCAGCCCGGAAGCTCGTCCTCCTTGCGAACGCTGGCGGTGCCGGAGTTGTAGACGATGATCTTGTCGTCCGCATTCGGGCCGTCTCCATCCGGGGCGGCGATCACCGAGTGGGTGTGGGAGCCGCGGCACGTCTGCACCGCGCCCACCTGCACCGGGCGTCGCAGATCGCTGATGTCGAAGATGCGCAGGCCGCGGAAGCGGTCCGTGCTGACGTCCTCGTTGACGCCCTGAAGGCCACAATCGAGGCGGCCGCGAGTCTGCTCGACGGACATGATCAGCAAATCGCCGACGATGGAGACATCTCCCTGGCCTCCCGGGCACACCACCGAGCTGACGAGTTCCGGCAAGCCGTCCGCAGCTAGACGGTAGACATTGAAGCCGTGGTAACTGCCAGCCACCAGCACGTCATCGCGGAAGGCCATGTCGGTGTTGGCGAAGCTGAGCAGCGGGCTGCGAGCATCCTCGTCGTCCTTCTCATCCTTCTTCTCGCCTTCTTCCGCGGGGTCTTCATCGTCGGCGTCCGCGTGCAAGCGCTCGGCGGGCAGGTTCGCCGGATTGCGCGGGTCGTAGAAGCCCGGCGGCTTGGGTAGGGAAGCCACCAGCTCGAGATTCAGGATTGCCTGCTCGGCATCTTCCAGGCCCGGCTCGAGGCCGGACCGCGGATCCGACGACAGTCGTACCAGCAGAGCGTTCATGCGCTCGATCTCGGCGGTCTGGTCGTTGGTGACGTCGGTGGTGAACTCGAAGAGCACCGGGTCGTAGGCGGTCCCGGGCTGCTCCAGCAACTCTTCTACCATGGTCACGGCCCCTTCGTGGTGGGGGATCATCAGCTGTAGGAAGAGGCGGTCGAAATCCGTCCCCTTGGAGGCAGCGAGCTGCTCCATCTGCTCCGGCGAGGCCATGCCCGCCATCTGGTGGCTGGTGTGCATGTGACCGTGGGCGGTGGGGTCCGGCACGTGCTCTCCGCGCTCCCGCAACCACTGCTGCATGAAGCGAATCTCGTCGTCCTGGGAGGCGTTGATGCGTCCCGCGACATCCAATAGCTCCGGCCGGTTGGTGCGCTCCGCCACCAGCGCAGCCATCTCCAGCGCCTGGTGGTGGTGAGGAATCATGTCCTGCATGAACTGCACGTCCGCCGGCGCATAACTCGAGTCGGCGATCTCGATGGCCTCCTCGGCGGTGAGCTCCCGCGGCGGTTCCCCCGGGGAGCCGGGGTGGACGATGGGGGCCTGGGCTGCGGCGATGAGGGGCAGACCGAGGAGGAAAAGCCCCAAGCAAAAATGCCGGAGCAGGCGAATCGGAGAATGGAGGTCGGGTGCGGTCACTGGATTCGCTCCTATGCCGGAAGAAGAGATAAAGCTACGACAAGTGTCGGACCCTTGGAATTTATCAGATGACCGGGGTGGAGGGGCTGAGGCACTTGATTCGAAGGAGTGCGGCAGGCGGGCCTCGGCGGGGACTTACGTCGCGAGCGGTTCAGGGCAGCGCCATCAATCCCTCGCCGGTGGCTTCACCCCCACCGTCAACTGTCCCCAGAAGGTCTGGGGAAACTCTTCGTCACCCTCAAACCCCAGCTCGATGTCGCGGCCATCGGAAGGAATGCACGCCGTGCCGAAGAGATAGTCCCAAAGGCTCAGGGTCAAGCCGTAGTTCATGCCATGGGACCGGTCCTTCGGGAGCGCCTTGACGTGATGCCAGATGTGCATCTGCGGGTTGTTGAAAATGTACTTCAGCGGGCCCAGGGGGACCCGAAGGTTGGAGTGGTTGAAGTGCCCCACCGCCAACGTGAAGATGTGCACCACGAAGAAGTCGTCGATGCCGAAGCCGATCATCGCCAACGGGATGTACTCCAGCGTCCGATAGACCACATTTTCCATCCAGTGGTAGCGCAGATGAGCGGCGAAGCCCATCTCCTCGACGGAGTGATGAACCTTGTGGAATTGCCACAGGAACGGGACGAGGTGGAGCAGCCGGTGGGTATTCCACTGCACGAAGTCACGGACCACGAGGAGAGTCAGCAGCTGTGTCCAGACGGGCCAGCTGTCGACCTCCAGGGCGACCAGGTTGCGGATGCCGAAGGACGCCAGGAAGTCGTTGAATAGGTTGACCGCCACGTCGGACGCCGCGTTGTAGACGACCAGGGAGAAGAGGAAGAAGTTGAAGAACATGTAGAAGGCGTCCAGCCAGAAGTCCTTGCGGAACTTCGCCTGGTCCTTTCGCCACGGTTTGACCATCTCGAGGACGAAGAAGAGCACCGAGACCCCCACCAACCACAGCAGGTAGTTCTTGGCGTGGAAGTGGGTCAACTCACCCCACAAATAGCGGGCGTAGTTCTGGTAGCCGTCGAGAAAGATCGTCCAGTAGTGCTCCATCTAGCTTCCCCCGGATTGCTGCTTCTTCATGCCGGTCGAGGTCCCTCCCGTTATGAGAGGCACGGAAGGGGCCCGAGGTTCCGGTCCGAGCCCATTTCGTGGTGGCAGCGTCGGTGGGGCGGGACCGTTGGCAAGCCCAACCCGGTGCGCTGGGCTTCTGTCCGGAACAATGGACGGGAAGATGTGTCTACCCTCTCAATGGAATACCTCTCCTTCAGGCTGCAGATCGTTTCGCGATCTGAACGCCACTTTGAAGTGCTCGTCTGGTCTCCTGTCGGCGAAGGGCGGGGAGATTTCGAGCTCGATATCAGCGACGACGACGCTCGCACGCTGAGCACATTCTTCCTCTCCAGTTGGCTGAAAGAACCTCCGGAAGAGCAACCAACCGCCGAAGCCGGTGCCGCTCAGGACGAGGCCCAGACTGCGGAGGAATCACCTCGATGGCGCCGCTCCGGAGACGTCGGAGAATGGCTCTTCGATTTGGTCTTCAACGGTGAGGTGCTGGAGCTCTTCCAGCGCTCGTTGGATTTCGCCGCCAGGACTCCGGATTGCGGCCTGCGCGTCGAGATCACCTACGACCCCAGGGACCCTCACTTGGATCGACTCCAATCCCTGCCCTGGGAGCTACTGCGTCGGCCCGGAACCCCAGAGTACTTGGTCCTCAACTCGTCCTCTCCCATCGTGCGCTACGTGACCCTGCCAAGAGGCGCCGATAACCAGCCTACCCCTGAGGTGCTGAGAATCCTGGTGGTCGCGAGCAATCCCCTGGATATGCCCTTTCTCGACCTGGCAGTGGAGGTGCAGAACTTAGAGAAGGCCCTCCGCTCCTACCCCAAGGTCGAGCTGGTGTATCCGAAGATGCCGAGCCTGGCTGAGATTCGCAAGACTTTTGAGTCGGAGCAATGTCATGCACTCCAATTCATGGGCCACGGTGACATCCAGAGGAAAGAAGGAGTGTTGGTTCTCGAGCGGGATGGGGGACTTCCCCATCCTGTGCGCGGCGAGGATCTAATCAATGCCCTGGGTGATGGTCCGCCCCCGCAGCTGGTGGTGCTCAACGCGTGCCGTTCAGCGGTCAGCGCCGAGAGCCGGCCGGGAAACCCCCTCGCCAGCGTTGCCCTTTCGATGGTGAGTGCCGGCACTCCCGCAGTGGTCGCCATGCAGCACTTCATTTCCGATACGGCGGCGGCACGCTTCAGTGAAGCCGTCTACGACGGGCTGGCCCGCGGGGAGTCGGTGGAGGCTGCGGTCACCGAGGGGCGGTCGGAGATCCACTCGGTACGCCCGGATCGCGCCGAGTGGGCAACCCCGGTGCTCTTCTTGCGCGGGAGGTCCCGCAGAGCTGAGCAGCGAGAGCGCATCAGGATTCTCATGGCTCTCGTCCTCGCCCTTCTGCTGCTTGCCCTGGGGACTTGGCTCCTCTTTCAGCAGTACCAGGATGCTCGTCTCACCAGGCTCCACAACGAGGGCTACGTTCAGTTCAAACAGGAGGATTTCGTAGGTGCGCGGAGATCTTTCGAGCAAGCCCTGGAGATCGACGCTGATCACGCGCCGACCCACAGTCAGCTCTCGCTGGTCGAGTCCCTGGCTGGCAATGAGAGCGCGGCCCTGAAGCATGCACAGGCCGCGGTCACCGCCTCACCCTATGTCGCGGCCTATCACTACAACCTTGGCCAGCTGCTGTCTCAAGGCCGGCAATACGAAGCAGCTCAGCGAGCTCTGCAGGCGGCTCTCGATCTCGAGCCCCAGCACGCAGCGGCCCTCAACGAGCTCGGCCGCGTGTACCTGGCCCTCGACCTTCTGCCGGAAGCCCGGGCCATCTTGCGTCGCGGCATCACCTCCGAGACCGCCACTGCCAAGGACTTGGCGCCTCTCCACAAGAACCTTGGTTTTGTCCTGTTGGTCATGGGCCTGGAGGAAGAGGCTCGGTTTAGCTTCTCCGACGGCTTGTCCTACGCCCGCCGCAGCCGCAGCGAGACAGTCGCTGCGGAGAGCTTGCTCGGGCTGGCTCGAGCCGAGCAGATGGCCGATCGGACCGACGCCGCATGCTCACGGCTCGTCGAGCTTCGCCAACATCATCCAGAAGAACTTCGCATCGGCCTTCAAGAGAACCAGGCCCTGACGGAGCTCGCCACCTCATGCACAGACCTCGCTCATTGAATCCACGAATCCTCGGGCTCTGCATCGTCGCCATGCTCTCAGCGCTCGGTGTGCTGGTAGGAGAGGACTCCTTTGCCGACACGGCCGAGCCGGTGCGGGCAGTTCTCGTGCAGGCAACGGGCAACGTTTCGGTCGAGGATGGGGGCGGTGCCCGGCACGCTCCAAGGTTCCGCCGCGTCGCCCGCCTCTCCATGGTGAGTGTGGGAGATCGGATTCACGTTGGAGATGAAAGTCGAGCTGTCTTGATCTGCTCCAATGATCGGAGGGTCTCCTTATCGGCCGGTTCCAGAGATCGAATCAGCGTAGATCTCTGTCTCGCGGGCCGCGAGGCGCGGGCCGGAACCTTTGCGGATCTCGTGGAGATTGAAGGTCGGGTGCTGGCAGACCGTGGAGCGGTGATCGTGGAGCGACTGCCGCGGGGCGAGGGCAATCTCAGAGAGATTCCCAGGTTGCTTATTCCGCGCAACTCAGCGGTGATCAGCTCTCAACCGGACCTGGTCTGGACGCGGGTACCGGGAGCCGCAACCTATCTGCTCCGAGCTCGGGGCGGCGTCAGTTGGCAGCAGGAAGTCCCTTCGGATCATTGCACGCCCGCCACCTCTTCTTGCACCCTGAGCTGGCCGAGCTCCGTCCTGTTGCCGCCCCAGACCGAGGTCGAGATCGAGGTATCCATTCTCGATGATGGAGGCCTGCAGCGCACCGAATCTGTAACTCCTCGGCTTCATCGGCTATCCAATGAGGAGGCTCTTCGCATTCAGGGAGCGATCCAGGCGATCTCCCTCCTCGACCTCGCCCACGAAGAGCAAGCTCTCCTCAGCGGCGAGATCTATCGTGCTCACCAGCTCTATGGCGAAGCGATTTCCGCCCTCAGACAAGCCACCGCAGGGTCGGACAGCTCCGAGCTCCACCTCCTCCTCGGTGAATCCCACCTCTTGGTGGGCCTGCTCGACTTCGCCGAGAAGGCCTTCCTACAAGCGCTCTCAATCGAGCGCGCACCTGAGGTAATAGCGAGAGCGGCCTTGGGCCTAGGGCAAATCGAATGGGTGCGCGGTGAGGAGAGAGTCGGCCGTGAACATCTCCTCGAGGCAGCCGCCCTCTTTCACCAGATGGATCGGCTCGAGGAGGAGCAAGCGGTCAGAAGGCTGATTGGGCAGATTTCGTTCTGACGCAGCACGCGGGATTGACTGGCCGTCGATCTGGAGCCAGTTCTTACTGACAGGGAGCCTTGACCGGGAAGTCCGGACGCTGGATCCGGGCTGGATTCTAAAAAGGGGCCGGCACCTGAGCCGGGCTGCCACGAACCTCAACCAACGGCCCGATTACGCTGCTTTTCGCTTTCAGGTGTTTGCTCAGAGTTTGCTTGAGGTGCCCGGGAGGGGACCTCGAAGCACCGCCTGGATGGGGCTAAACTGTTGAGGGGAAATGAGTTGTGCTGGTGGGGCGTGAGGGTCTCGAACCCCCGACCTACTGATTAAAAGTTGCTCTTCGAGGGGTTTTCATGAGTTTTCATAAGGCTTCATAGGCGCCGGCATGTTGCTGAGGTAAAAAGACTTATGGTCTTCATGGGCGTTCACGAGGTAGCATGGAAAATCACGGAAGCCCGTGCACAGTGAACCCAAATTGAACCCAAAAAACAGACCGCGAGAGGCGAGGAAGCCAGAGGTTAGAAAGGAAATGACTAGACGATGAAGGTACGGCTGACGGATCGTTTCGTCCGGGGGTTGAGAGCGGACGGCAAGGCGGGGGAGGCCTGGGACACGTTGGTCGAGGGGCTCTGCCTGCGATTCTCCAAGACCGGCCGGAAGAGTTGGACGCTGCGCAAGCGGTGGCTGGGGCAGAATCGGCGCTGGAACTTGGGGAAGTATCCCGACGTCTCCCTGCAGGAAGCCCGGGCGCGAGCGCGGGAGGCGTTGGCGGGGCTGGCCCATGGGGAGGATCCGAATCAAGAGAAGAGGGATTTGACAGTCCGTGAGCTGGTGGATCGATTCGACGAGGATCATCTGCAGAAGCTCAAGAGCCACCGGGAGGTGCGGAGGGTCTTCACCCGCTACGTCCTGCCCAAGTTCGGCCCTCGGCCCGCCGCGAGCCTCACCCGCCGGGATGTGATCCAGGTGCTCGACCAGATCGCGCAGCGGGCGCCTTCGATGAGCAATCGGGTGCGGGCCTGGATCAGCGTGCTCTACAACTGGGCTTTGGAGCGGGATCTGGTGGAGACGTCGCCGGTGGTGGGCATCCGGAAGCGTCGGGAGCGCAGTCGGGACCGGGTGCTCAGCCAGAGGGAGCTGGCGACGCTGTGGCGGGCTTGGGGGGAGAGCGAATTGCACGAGTCCACCCGCAGCGCCCTGCGGTGCCTCCTGGCCACCGGGCAGAGGCCCGGGGAGATCCTGAGGATGGAGCGCTCCCAGATCGACGGAGCCTGCTGGCGCCAGCCGGCGGGATGGACCAAATCCGGCCGGGCTCACAGCATCGAGCTACCGCCCGTGGCTCTGGAGCAGATCGAGCGCTGCGAGCACCTGGCCAGTCCCTTCGTCTTTCCCTCCGAGCGCACCGGACGCCCGCTCAACATCAACACCCTCAGCCGTGCCGCCCGGCGCGTCGGCGGCCGGGTCGAGATCTCCTGGCGTCCCCACGACCTCCGGCGCACGGTGGCCACCTGGATGGGCAGCCAGGGCTACCAGCGGCAGGTCATCGCCCGTGTCCTCGGTCATGCCGACAACGCGGTGACGGCCATCTACGACCGCCACCGTTACGACCAGGAGGCGGCGGATGCGCTACGGGATTGGAACGCTCACCTGCGGACACTCACGAGCCAGCCCGGGCGGCGGTGATCTGCCCCCGCACCCACTCGTGGATCTCCGAGGCCACGAAGAGCCGGCGGCGCCCCACCGGGACGGGTAGGGGGAAGCTCCCTCTCTCGATCCTCCGGCGGATCGAGCTCTCGCTGAGACAGACGATCTCGCTGGTCTGGGACATGGTGTAGAACTGCTCTTGCTCTCGCGGTAGACGGTTCACGATCCCTCCGATTCCTTGGAGGACTCCCAGGCTATCCGGTGGATGGTCTGGTAGATGGACTCCAGTCCACTCAAGCACCCTTTGACACCCAGCTCTCGGAGTGCCGCTACCACGACCTTCGGGTCCTTCCCGGCGAGTTTGAGCATGATGTGGATGCAGTCCTTCCCGTTCTCGTCCTTGGGAGGGTCGATTCCCAGCTCTTGGAAGGCCACCACGATCTGCTGGCGAGGGGAGAGGCATTCGGGTGGGTCGTGGAGCCCACCAGCGCTCTCCGGAGGAGATTCTGGTTGATTCTGGTTCTGATTTCCTGAGTCCTGAATGTGACCCTGCCTCTGGATCTGGCCCTGATCTTGTCCCTGGCCCTGTCCCTGGCTCCCATGGGGCAGGGGGTGGGGGTCGGCGAGGCCCGTGGAAGCCCCTTCGGAGGAGGCAGCCGGACGAGGGAACTCATCGAGGAGCTCGAGCAGGTGGAACGCCTTGCCGTAGCGCTCGACGAAGGCTCGGCGAAGGGGAGACGGGGGGAGATTGCGCAGTACCTGCTTGAGCCCCTTGACCCTCTTGTCCAGCGGCTTGAGCGTATCCGGCAGCTCGTAGCTCGCCATCTCGACCACCCAGACCAATCCCTGCTTCAGGTCCCGGCGGATGAAGCCCCAAGACTCGAAAGTCTGCAATGCTTCCTCGATCTCCTCGGCCGGGTGCCCGAGATCAAAGGAGATGTACGCCGCAGGGAGCCGAGAGATCCCCGTCATGTTGGCGTGGCCGTGGGTGAGGAGGTAGAGGGCGAGACCTTGGAGCTTCCAATTCCCGCTCATCTTCTGGCCGATCTCGCCGTACCAGATGTCGGAGGAAACGACGGCGTAGGTTCTGATCGCTTTCACTGAGCTTCCTCCCGGTTTCGAGGGGCGAGGGCTCCTCGGCGTTGGCCGGGCGCCACCGGCTGAGCGCGAAGAGCTCGGATCGCTGGGTTGGTGGAGGAGATCCGGCAGCATCCAAGGCGGTGCAGCCGAGATCCTGGTTCCTGGACTCGCTTATTAGTTTCCATGGCTCGAAATTAGGCCACTATTCGAGTCTAGTCAACCCGAATTCGAAGATTATTTCGATGATTGCTGTTTTGTTCTACCTAAATTCGGGTAGTATTGGAGGATGACCGACCCATTCCAACACCTCCCCGACGCCCTCCTCGCACTCCGCCGGCGACGCAGCCTCTCCCAGCGGGAAGTCGCCGACCGGACGGGGCTGGCGCTCAGCTCCGTCGCTTCCTATGAGCGGGGGGAGAGATCTCCTACCGTTAGCTCGTTGGGCACGTGGATGACCGGGGTAGGGGTGACTTTGGACGAGCTCTTCGAAGTGCTCTGTGAGCTCCGCGGCGAGCCGCCCCGGCTCGCCGAGTTGCGGTCGGCCGGAGCCGATCCCCGGGGATCAGAGACGAGGTCTGCAGCCTCAGAAGCCTTTAGTGCGGAGGACGTCGCTACTTTGAAGCGGGTGGCTTGGATTTTCCGGGGCATGCTGGCCGGTGGGGCCGAGAATGAGCTGGCCGCTCCCGCATCCCGTGGCCTTCGAGAGGCAGCCGACGGTGGCTCCGAGGATCCGCCGGAGCAGGGAGCTGCTCTCAAGAACTGATACTTGGCTCGACTCCAGCGCCATGGGTGGTCATTTGAAGCGGTGAACCTTTGCGGAGAATCAGGAATGGTTGACCGGTGCTTGCGGGTTTTCTACGATGATGGGGTAGTGGTTGGCGCTGGATCTCCGATGGGCTGAGCCCTCGCAGCGCAAAAGGCCAATTAGGGTATTGCGACTTCCTCTCCTTGCCCTGTCGCTGTTGTCCGTGGACAACCCTCGCCGTGCGAAAGGCCACTTAGGGCATTGCGACTTCTTGAGTGGCATAGATACGACCATCTTTGGTACGTTTCTCGCAGTGCGAAAGGCCAATTAGGGCATTGCGAGCCGTAGGGTGGGCGCCAGCCCACCATGGGCGGTTGGCAAATGCTGATCGATCACGTTTCGGCACCGCGTGGATGCCCGCTTGCGCGGGCATGACGATGGAGCGTTGTTGCGGAGTCGGTGCCGGTGGTGAGATCGGCACCTCCGCCCAGGGATAAAATCCCAGGGCTATGAAAGGTCCGCCGGATGAATCGGCTTCGGAATCTGCTCCCGGCGCTGGGCGCGCCCCGCTGGAGCGGGGCCTCGGCGGTGGAGGTGCTCGGGACCGGGTTGGTTCCCACGGTGGACCGTGGGAACGAGCTAGGGAGCCCAAGGCCGGGCTTCTCAGAGTCCAGCGGCTCCGCCGGCTTCGGAGCTCGAGCCCGGAAGGCTGTTCCTCAGGGAGCCGGATTCATCCGGCGGTGCCTGGGTAGCCCCGGGATTGATCCCGGGGCGGAGCTGCCTTCGGGCCCCACGCCACGTACTCGCGGAGAGGCCTCCTGCAACCTCTTCGTCACTCCCGCCTGCTCGGGTAGGACGGTTTCTTCGTCCAAATCAGCCCAGTCCAAGTCACTAGGATGAGGCCACCAAGGCTCACCGCCGGCTCATGGCTCTTCCACCTCTCAGGAATGTCTGCGATAGAAACGTTGCTTATATCTAGTAACGAGATCGAGCAATCATCAATTGCATTCGATGGGCTCGATAGGACTGGTGGACGGATCAGAGACGGGGAAGGGGGCCGGATGGTGGATCCGAGGGGCGAGACGAGCGAGAGGCGGCTGGAGCAGTGGACCGGGAGAAGACGGGCGGAGGTTGGACGTTCGAGAACACTCCTCCAGCTAATCTTTCTCAAGCGCTCTCTCGGCGCGCTTCTAGGGCTCGCTTTCCTTTGCATCGGCCCTGCTGCCCTTGCCCAAAGCTCGGTCTACTGCACCACCAGCAGCGAGACCGGCACCTTCATCGAGTGGCTGCCGGGCTCCAACCTTCCCAACGTCAACCCCAGCTGCCAGGGCGCCTTCTACTGCCGTCAGGCCACTTTGGCTGGCCAGGCCCTCGAGATCCTCCCCACCGGCTGCGATCCCAACAGCTCTTCCTGCACAGTGCGGGTGCGCGTTCCGGTGACCATGGAAGGGCTGCATCAGGAAGGCTTGCTCTTCGCGCCGGCCCAGATCTACTGGTTCAACAACCCGACGCCGACCGTTCCCTGCATTCCGCCGGGGCTGCCGGGGGCCAGCTGCGATCCGCCTCCCATCTCCACCTGTGGCCTCTTCGGCGCCGGAATCGACGAGGACCAGGGCGAGGCGACGATCCAGCTTTCCAACGTCCGCTGCGCCGATCTCGACCAGAGCCGATTCCGGCAATACTCGTTCTCGGTCTACCGCTGCAAGGGCACTTCTGGCTGTGAGACCCGCAGGGATAGCCCCACCATCGATCTCAGCGCAGCCAGCCTCCGGTCTCAGCTGGGGTGCCCCGAACCACCGAAGAAGCGCTGCCCGAAGGACAAGGGGGCTGCACAATGCTCCATGTGCCTCAGTGCCGGCGGCGGTGGCGGTGGCCCCCCTGGCGGAGCCGGGCCGGATGGCGGCGGTGGTGGGGGAGGAGGCATCGGCGGCGGGGGAAGCGGTTGGGGCGGCGGTCCCGGTGGGCCGACCGGCCCGGGAGCTCGGCTCTACTACGCTGCGGGGGGCGCAGGTCATCCCGGCTGGCCCGGCACCGCCGAGTGGCTACCGAACCTCGGTCGCTACTGGTCCCACGACTACGCCCAGCGCATCGTTCTCGATCCCGGCGCCACGCCTCCGGAGAGTCACGTCTGGCTGATCACCCCTTGGGCGACCTTCCGCGAGTTCTCCAACCTCTCCGGCGGCGTCTATCTCACCAACTCGCCTTCCGACGAATACCGCACCCTGCGCAAGGTCACCGGGGGCTGGACGCTCACCGGCCTCGACGGAACGGTGACGACCTTCGACACCGACGGCCGATGGACCTCCACCGAGGACCGCTTCGGCAACCCGAAGGAGGGTTTCTACAACGTCCTCCATCAGCTGGAGCGCGTGACCTTCGCCGATCAGCGGGAGGAGCTCTTCACCTACGATGCGGGCACCGAGAAGCTCGAGACCATTACCGAGGTCGGCGTCGGTGGCTCACCCACCCGCACCTGGACCTACACCTGGGACGGCGACGACCTGGAGCGCATCGACCTGCCCGACGGCCGGGCCTGGGAGTTCTTCTATGAAGATGCTCGCTTCCCCGGCTACCTGACCCGCGTCGAGGTGGTGGGGACCGAGGGCGGGCGCGAGGTGGATGTTGCTTGGGAGTACGATGCCCTGGGCAACGTGATGGCTTTGTGGAGCGGTGACGTCTCGAAGACCGGCCCCGATGCCGTGGGGCTCTGGCAGCTGGCTTTCGATGATCCCGCAAACCCCACCGTGACCACCGTCACCGATCCTCTGGGAGCGATCAGCACCTACACCCTCGGTCGGGATGACAACAGCCGCAACCCGCGGCTGGAAGAGCTCTCCGGCAGCTGCCCGGCCTGCAGCGTCGGTCCCAATTCCACCCTCGCCTACGACGATCCGGATCACCCCTTGCTCCCCACCCGGGAAACCAACGCTCGCGGCGTCCACGCCGACTTCACCTACGACGAGCACGGCCAGGTGCTCACCCGCACCGAGGCCACCGCCACCGCGCTGGAACGCACGACGAGCTGGACCTACCATCCGGACTATCCGGCCCTGGTCACGGAGGTCGAGCAGCCCTCGGTGGCGGGAGGAGCTTCGGTGCGCACCACCACCATGGTCTACAACGCCGAGGGCGCTTTGGAAGAGCGGCGCATGGAAGGCCATGAGGAGCCCACCGGCGCCTTCAGCTACTCGACCCTCTACACGCCAACCCAGGAGGGGCTGCCGGAGGTCATCGACCCTCCCGGCTTCGGCATGGGGGATCTGACCACCTATGTCTACGACGCCGGCCGTGGCTCCCTGGTGCCGGAGTCCCGAACCGATCCCCTGGTGGGTCCCACGACCTACGACTACGACGGCTACAACCGCCGCACCATGGTGACAGACCCCAACGGCGTCACCACGATCATGGTCTACGACGTGGGGGACCGGGTGACCTTTGTGACCCGGGAAGGGTCGACACCAGCGGAGAACCTGGTCACCGAGAACCGCTACGACGAATTCGGCCGGCTCTTCCAGGCCATCCTGCCCGAGGGCAACGTCATCGAGTACGGCCACGACGCCGCCGGCCGGCTGATCTCCATCGAGCGCAAGCCCGACGACCAACCTGGGAGTCACGGCGAGCGGGTCTTCTACGACCTCGACGCCGCCGGCAACCGCACCCGTGAGGAACACCAGCGCTGGGACGGCACGGGCTGGGTCACCCGATCCTTCACCGACTACGAGTGGCAGAGCCGCTGCCAGATGCAGGCGGTGGTCCACGCCGACGGCAGCCGCACCGAGCACGCCTACGACTGCGAAGGCAACCTGAGCGAGGTTTGGGACGCCAACCATCCGTCCATGATGCAGACCGAGGTGCCCACCACGCTCTACGCCTACGACGAGCTCGACCGGCTCGACACCGTCACCCAACGCTGGGGCGGCGTCGGCGGCGGCTTCACGACCACCAGCTATGGCTATGACGTCCAAGATCACCTCACCGGCATTACCGACGGCGAGGGCAACCTGACCACCTACGTCTACTCCGAC
>JAXHTF010000066.1 GCA_034211275.1 Acidobacteriota bacterium | reverse complement strand
AGTCACGGCTGCCGGGTCGTCGGCCCGGACTCGATGCAGGGCGTAGCGGTACGAGTGGACCAGCCGAGGATCGACGACGAGCTCGTCGTCTCGGATCGCTGTCGACTCGGCTGCCAGCAGAGTGTTCAAGGAGCAGGTCGGTGTCGGCGGGTCGGAGGGGCCTTCGATTTCGGGCAGGCGGCCCTCCCGGGAGGCCAACAAATAGTAGCGCCGGCGGCGGTTGGGCCAGCCCAGCTGGCTGGGGCAGAGGAGGGCTTCGCGCACCGCGTAGCCACCGTCCTCGAGGACCCTCAACAGGCGTTGCCGGCAGCGGGAGGATTCGAAGCCCGGCACATTCTCCAGCGCCAGATAGGCCGGACCAGCCTCGGCCAGGCGGTCGATGAGGTGCAGCAGGGGGCGGGCGCGGGGATCGGCGTCGTCGAGGCGTCGGCCGCGGCGGGTGAAGGGCTGACAGGGTGGGGACAGCCACCAGAGGTCGGCGCCGAATTCCTTCAGATCCCGGGCGGAAAAGCCTTCCATGGCCCGCAGGAGCGCCCGGTGGTCGGGGAAGTTGTGCCGGTAGGCCTCCAGGGCGAGGTGGTTGACATCCACCGCGGCGGTGATGCGGTGGCGGCCGGGGGCCTGTTGCCGGAGCGCCTCGGAGCAGCCGCCGAGGCCGCAGAAGAGCTCTAAAACGGAAAAAACCCGGGGTGAAGAGAGGGGGCCGTCGCCGGCCGCGCTCTCTCCACCCCGAGTCTTTCCCCGGGCGTCATCCCGGGTTGGCGAAGACATCGTGGGATCCGCTCCTGGGAACCGTCCCCTCGACGCCTCGTCTTCCGTTGGCTCGCTTACTGCTGAGCAGCCGGAGGAGCGGGGGCCGCAGCGGCGGCGTCGACGATCTCCAGCAGCTCGACATCGAAGGTCAGGGCGGCGCCGCCGGGGATCTTCGGCGGAGCGCCACGGTCACCGTAGGCGATGTCCGGCGGGCAGGTGAGGGTGGCCTTGCCGCCGACCTTCATCATCTGCATACCCTCGGTCCAGCAGGCGATGACGCGGTTCAGCGGGAAGGTGGCGGGGGTGCCGCGCTCCACCGAGCTGTCGAAGACGGTGCCGTCCCGCAGCTTGCCGGTGTAGTGGACCTTGACGGTGTCGGTGGCGGCAGGGGTCTCGCCCTCGCCGGCCGCGGTCTCGAGGTAGACCAGACCGGACTCGGTCTTCACCGCGCCCTCGGCGGCGGCGGCGGCGTCCAGGAACTCGCCGGCGGCGGCCTTTTCACGCTCCGCGGCGGCCTCAGCCCGCTCCTGGGCCAGAGCCTGGATCTGCGGCAGGTACTCCTGGATGTCGATGTCGGCGGTGTCGTTGACACCGTCCGCCAGACCCTTCTGCAGCTGGCTCAGCTCTTCGTCGCTGAGGTCGAACTGGCCGAGGTTCTGGGCCATGGCGACGCCCATGGCATAGAAAGTCTTCTGGGTGTCCTGGGATTCGTCCATGGCTCCGGTCTCCGTCGCTGCGGCGTCGGCCTTCTCCTCGCCGTCCTGGGCGCAGGCCGGGAGGACCGAAACCAGGGTCAGGAGGAAGACGGAAGCCAGAATTCTAGGGATATGTCGCACAAATTTCTCCTTTCGTAGCTCAAGAATCGCCACCTTAGCAAGTGCAAGGGCGCCTGTCGAGGCGGGCAGCTGCAAAGGCAATGCAAAGTTCAGGCCGAATCCGGAATCGGTCTTCGATGGCCCATGGAGGAGCTCGAATCCGAGAGGATTTGCCGCGCCGCGGAAGAATGCCGCACCTTGACGAGGTGGTGCCGCTGTGAAAGCGTTTTCCGTGGGAAACCGGTGCTTCAACGGAGTCTCCGGCGGCCAAGCAGGGTTCGCTGGAGGTGGATCCGGCGGTCCCGGAGAGCCGATAGAGCGGGCGGGTGCCTGTAGCTGAAGGGAGCGAAGAGTGATGCGATATGTGGTCTTCAATCGAAAAGGCGGGGTGGGCAAGTCCACCCTGGTGGTCAATCTGGCAGCGGTGAGCGCCGCCGAGGGGCTCAGAACCCTGGTGGTAGATCTCGATCCCCAAGGGAATTCGACCCAATACCTCCTGGGTCGGGACGCCGCCGATGCCACTCCCGGTGCCGCGGAGTTCTTCGATCAGACTCTGGGCTTTCGACTGCTAGCGCCGGAGCCCGACAGCTGGGTTCACGAGACACCCTTCGAGAACCTCAGCCTGATCCCCGCTAGCGACGGCCTGGCGGATCTGCAGTCGAAGCTCGAGTCCCGCTACAAAATCTACAAGCTCAAAGAGCTCTTGGAGCGGCTGGAGGAGGACTTCGACCGCGTCTACCTGGACACCCCGCCGGCGGTGGGCTTCTACACCCTCTCCGCCCTCATCGCTGCCCAGCGCTGCTTGATCCCCTTCGACTGCGACGAATTCTCCCGCCGCGCCCTCTACCAGCTCCTGGGCACGGTGCGGGAGGTGAAGGAGGATCACAATGCGGATCTGGAGGTCGCCGGTGTGGTGGTCAATCTCTTCCAGGAGCGCGCCAAGCTGCCGCGGCAGCTGGTGGAAGAGCTGAAGAAGGAAGGGTTGCCGGTGCTGGAGCCTTTCGTCAGCGCCTCGGTGAAGGTGCGAGAATCCCACCGCGCTCACCGGCCCCTCATCGACCTGGCGCCGAGTCACAAGCTCAGCCGGCAGCTGCTGGAGCTCCACGGGGTGTTGGAAGAGCAACTGGAGGGCTGCTAGGACCCTGCCGGACTCCTTCTGTCACGGGCGAGCGGCGAATCTTTCCTCATCCTTGGGCGTTCTGCGAAGCTCAGCCGTAGGAATCTAGAGCCATCCTTCGCGGTTGCAAAGGGTAGGCCGCTTTGCCCGCTCCCTCCGCGGGCCTGAATTCCGAGAGCCTTTTCGATCACGTCCGCCGTGGGACACGGTTTCGCCGACGGCGTTGCAGGAGAGATGATGGAGACCATGACCGCCCAAGCACCCGCTTCCCGCTCTTCCGACAGCCAGTCTTCCGACACCCCGCTCACTGCTGCCAGCGCCGAGCCCCGCCAGCTGGAGGACATCACGCCGCCGAAGATCTTCCAGGAGCTGCGCCGCGGCGTTTTGGGGCAGGATCGGGCGTTGCGCTTCGTCTCCGTCGCCATCTACAAGCACACCACCGGCAAGCAGCCCGGCAACCTGCTGATGATCGGCAACTCGGGTACCGGCAAGACCACCATCATGAACAACATCCAGCGCCTCTACAACGAGGTGCCGGAGTACCGCCCGTTCCGCGCCGTGACGGTGATCAACGCCAACCTGCTGGTGGACGCCGACCGCCTCGAATTTCGCCCCAACCGTCTGCTGGCGGCGGTGGAGCAGCGCGCCCGAGCCATCGCCGGCGAGAAGCCGTCACCGGAGGCCCTGCAGGAAGCCATGGAGCGGGCCACGGTGTGTATCGACGAGATCGACAAGATGTCGACGGTGCTGGCGGGCAAGCCCAACGCCCTGGGCGTGGTGTTGCAGCAGGGCCTGCTGACCCTCATGGAAGGGGAGCGGGTGGCCTATCCCATTCACGCCTGGGTGGACGGGAAGGAGCGGGAGATCAAAGTCGACATCGACACCCGCCACATGATGTTCGTTTGCGGCGGTGCCTTCGAGAGTCTCTACGATCAGGTTTACGAGCGGGTGAGCAAGCCCGGTAGCGGCGCCAAGCTGCGCAAGCGCACCGTGCGCACCGCCGATGGCCAGGCGCGCATCGAGACCCGCTTCTCCCTCGCCGAGCTGTTGAAGCCGATGGATCTCTTCGACTTCGGCATGGTGCCTCAGTTCATGGCGCGCTTCGAGAAGGTGGTGGTGCTCAACGATTTGAGCGTCAGCGTGTTGCGCGAGATCCTGATGGAGAGCTTCGACTCCCCCTGGGTGCGCGCCCGCCAATTCTTCCGCGTGATGAAGATCGAGCTCGACATGGAAGACCTGGCCGCCGCCCTCATCGCCGAGCATGCCGCCAAAGACACCCGCACCGGCGCCCGCGCCCTGCGCCCGGTGGTGAGCGAGATCCTCAATCCCCTGGAGTTCAATCCCTGGGATCACCCCTCTCTCGAAAAGACCGACGATGAGCACTACCACCTGACGGTGAGTGCCGACATGGCGCGCAAGGCGATCGAGAGTTGATTCCTTGGATCCGGGATGCTCCGGATCCAATCCGCTGACGCCGTTCTCCTGACGCCGTTCTCCTGACGCCGTCTTCTATCAGCGTTCCCCTGACACCACCGCCGGGGCCCGGTGCCGGGCCCCGTTTCCTTGCTCCTTCCCCCAGCCTGCGCAGCCTCCTCCGGCCCGCTCTCGAAGCGTAGCCCCGTCCGTACATATATCTTTTGATCGATCTTTTCGCGTTTGACAACCCGTGAATTGATTAACTATGTTGGTGATATATGTTTGCGAAAGTACGGTTTGGTTCCTAAGTGGAGTTGAATCAAAAAAAGCCGCCGATCGTAGCGATCCTCTTCCTGGTCGTGTTCTTGATGGGGGTGCTGTATTTCGTCGCGTCCCAACAGCTCGAAAACTCCAAGGCGCACCGTCTGCGCCTCCTGGCTGGCTTCAGCAGCCGGGTGGAGGCGACGGTGCCGGACTTGGCCAAGCGTTTCGAACGCATTGCTCAGACCACCTCTCAACAGCCTAAATCGGCGGAAGAAACACAACGACCCGAGTCACCATCGGATGTCGAGCGCTATGTAGAACAAATCCCCAACTTGACGTATTTGTCGGATCGAGAGAGAGATCTGGAGACCTCGGAAAAGCTCTCCCCTCGGGATCTGCCGGCGTTGGAGATCAAACCCTTGGGGCCCGACGTCTACCTGGTTTTTCGCGACTGGTCAGCGACTTGTTCCGAGCCTCCGGCGCCTTGTCGGAAGGTCAGAGAGGTGAAGGCCAAGCTCGATCTTGCGACCCTTCTGGAACCGGCAGTGCTGCCGGAAACCTTCGACTCGATCCTGCTGGCCGAAGCGTCGGAGGAAGGGGCGGTTCTTTTCCAGCAGGGAGAGCAGGAGTTGCGCCTCACCTCTCTCGGGGCGGTCCGGAGCGTCGAGCCAGGAGGTGATGAGGACGCTCAGGGCGGCCGTCTTCAGTCCCTTCTCGGCTCTGATCGATGGGACATCGGTAGCCGCGGCCTATCTCAAACGCCGTCGACCGGCTCGCTTCCCATCGAAGTCGCGGAGGTGGAGTACCGCTTCTTCTTCCAGCCCGTGGTGCTGGAGCTGCCAGCCCTCAAAGAGGAGGGCTCGCAGCCCCCCATCCACTGGATCGCGGGTGGATTCGTCGCCCGGGACCGGTTGCTCTCGGCGAGCTTCACTTCCTCTCCCATTCTGTTGTTCGCACTGCTGGCGATCTTTCCGCTGGGAGTCCTTGCCTGGCCGTTTCTCAAGCTCTGGTTGATCTCCAGCCGGCAGCGGATGACTCGCCTGGATGTCGGCTTTCTGGTGATCTCCTCAATGGTGGGTTGTTTCCTGCTCACCCTGCTGGTGCTCGATCTCGCGTTCTGGCACCAAATGAGACAGGAGGTCGACTCGCAGCTCGGTGATCTGGCCGCAAAGCTCGAGCACAATTTCGAACGAGAGCTCGGGCATGCCTTCGACCAGCTAGAGAGTTTCCATGGTTCTCTGGAGAAATTCAAAGCAACAACAGGCACCCAGGCGGAGCAGGAGGGAGATTTCGGCACCAGCCCGACCTGTGAGCCTGCCCCACCGTCGCTGTACCCCATCCTCCACTCGGTCTTCTGGGTGAACTCGGCGGGCGATCAAGAGGTCAAAATGGCCTTCCGCGAGCA
Organism: Acidobacteriota bacterium; assembly: GCA_034211275.1. Taxonomy (NCBI): domain Bacteria; kingdom Pseudomonadati; phylum Acidobacteriota; species Acidobacteriota bacterium. The sequence goes on along the minus strand of JAXHTF010000066.1, from coordinate 24,264 downwards.
CTCTCGGCGGAAATCCCGTGTCCAGGATCGGGAGTACTTCCAATGTGCGGTGGGCGAGATCGCTCCCTACCGGGTGAAGCTGCCGGAACGGGAACAAGAAGTCGAGCTTTGCCTCCAGTCGGTGATCTCCAATACCGGCGGTGCGGATCAGGCCATCCTGGCCATTCCCAAGTCCCGGGAGGATCCCGAGAGCACCGAGGGAGACGGAGAGGAGCTGCAACCTATTCTCGCCACTCAGCTAGCCTCCCTCACTCAGGCGGTGCTGCCCCAGACGTATGGTTTCGCGGTGGTCGATGCGACCCAAAGCGGTTCGGCCGAGGTGCTCTTTCACTCCGATTCTCGGCGCATTCTCTCGGAGGATCTCCTGAAGGCAAGCGATGAAGATGCCTTGCTGGCCTCGATGCTCGAGACGCGGAGAGAAGGACCGCTGACGCTGCGCTATTGGGGGCAACGGTACCGAGCTCACGTCACTCATCTGGAGGGCTTCCCCTGGGCCCTGGTGACCTATCGCACCACCCAGGACCTGCGGATGCGCAACCTGGAGCTCTTCTACGACATTGCCAACCCCGCGGTGCTCTACTTCGGCATCCTGCTGCTCTTGCTCCTGCTTTTACGCAATCGACTGTTCGTTCAGGTATCCCTCTGGCCCCATGCCCCCAAGAACAAGCTCTACAGCTGGATCGTAGTGCTTTCCATCCTCGTCTTGAGTGTCTACTGCCTGGCCTTCGGCTGGGCCGAGCGTTCCCTCGCGCCCCGGAGCCTCTTCTTGGCCCTGTTGACGCTGTTCGGGCTGCCGTTGGCGGTCGGGCTGGGCTTCGTCGTGCTCTGGCTCAAAGACTGCGGGCAGCTCTACCAGCGCTGGCCGGATAGCAAGCGGGGATGGTGGCATCGGGAAGTGCGGCGTGCCCACGGGCGATTGACAGCATGGCTGAGGGAGGATCGGTCCGGGGTAGAGCGAGGTCTGTTGTTGACATCTGCCGTGTTCGCGGTGCTTGGCTTGCTGCTGAGTCCATGCTTGGCGACGCTCGCAATGCTTCTCACCGTCGTTTCCGGGACTGGGATCTGGTTCATCTTCCGCAACGAATTCCGTCAGCCTTCCCAACAGCGCCGAACTTATATCTTCGCCATGACCTGTCTGCTCTTTCTGCTCTCCGTCGTGCCCGCCATCGGACTCTTCTCCCTCGCTCAGGAGCGGCAGTGGACCTTTTTGGTTCAAGAAACCCAGGAGGCCTTGCTGCCGGCCCTGATCGAAGAGCGGCGGCAGACCGTGCAGTCTCCTGAGGCGAAGAGTGCATTCTTTAAAGCCTATGATGATGAGCTGAAGGAGTTTCGGAAGGGGCTCCTGGCCTCCATCTTTGCAACGAATGCCTACGAGAGTGAGCGCTCCAGCAGATCGCTGTCGGAGAGTCGGGGATGGCCCTGGAGCGACGGGCTTTCCTCCTTCCTGTCGAGTCGCCTGGTGCCGGTGAACGATCTTTCGGCGAGACCTCGGGGCGTTGATGTTTCGCGCTTCCGGACGCCGGCGGGATCGTGGTATTGGGATCGACCGGGGCCGAGCTCCGGAGCGATCAAAGCCGGCGACGAGGCCGATTCCGACAACACCGATTCCGAGCGGGATGCCCGACCTGCGCTCGCCCGCCAGCTGGTAGGCGAGCTCTATCCGGCCTCGGACCAGGCGATCCAGTGGAATCTTCAATCCACCGTACCCCGGGGAGGATTCGGCAGGCTCCACGGTGATTTCGGACCGCTGATGATCCCGATCTTCCTGCTGTTGATCTTGATTGCCGTGTGGTTGGCTTCGCCGTACCTCGCCATTCGCTGGATTGCGGACCGGGTGCTGCTGGCGCAGTTGGCGCCGGTTCGACGGGAGCTGTTTCTCGGGGGCGAGTGGGAAAGCAAGGTGGAGACGAGCAACCAGGAGAGCGACGATGCACGCAGTGAGCTGGCGTAGGACGGTGCTGCTTTGCAATGGGATCTGTCCAATCTGCGGGACTGGCTCAGATTTGCTCACGGCCGCAGGGAAGGGATGCTGCTGGTTCTGGGGGTGCCCGACCTGGGGCTGAGGAATCTGGGAGCCTTGGGGGAAGATTTCGAAGAGATTCCGTGGACCGACGATGAGCTTTGGGAGGTTCGGAAATCCGTCGGCGGCAAGTCGATTCCGCCGACACTCTCCGAATTGTTGGAGCGGGAGGAATTGGCCGGGCCGGTGCTGATCACCCGATTCAGTGTCGACCTCGAGCTCGAGAAAGACGCGGCCGACAAACTGGCTGAGAAGCTCAAGACCCTGAGTCATTGGCACCGGAGTCAGGAACACGCCATCGTGGTGCTGGCGGATCTGGATCCTCGAGAAATCCTGCGCGCCGCGGAGCTCGATGACGATCCCACTTCCAGCCGTTCGGTGCTGCGGCGTCGTTGGGCGGCCCTGCTGGGATCCTTCACGTTTCACTACGCTCTCGATCAGGGGGATGTTGGAGAGTTCGAGGGGACCATCCGCGACGAGCGGTTGCAGGCCGTGCGGCAGTGGTCGGACAAGCTGGGAGAAGGGTTCGAGATCGTTGACAAGAAGCGCAGGGAGCTCCAAGCGGCAGAGAGCGACCTGGAGGTCAATAGGCAGCAGGTGCGGGAATGGCAGGAGGCCGCGAAGGGTCAAGGTAAATCTCTCGGAGAGGATCTGAAAGAGAGGATCAAGAAGGTACAGACAGGTCGCTGGAACGAAGAGCAGGTCGCCGCTGAGCTTCTTCCAGCCCTGGAACACTCGATTTCCAAGAAGGAAGGCCAGGATCTGGAGCTGGAGAAGGCGGCGGAAGGGGGCGACGAGGGCGGGGACCAGAGCAGTCTGGAGACGCGGGAATCTGAGCTGCACCAGCTGAAGCAGTTTCAGGCGGTCCTCGAAAAGGGAGGAGAGGCACGACAGAGGAGAGATGGTCTCAGGAAAGAAGTGAAGGAGCTGCTGGAAGAGATTCGCAAGGCCTATCGCCGAGGCTATCTCGCAGTGCTCGATGTCGTCGACGTGGTGGATCGGGAGTGCCGGCACACGGCTCAGCTGCAGAGGATCGGCGGCCAGATCCTGAGTGAAATGGCTCCGGAAGACTATTCGGCCTTCAGCGAGGACAAGATGGTGGCCAAGATCGCCCTCCGGGCGCGCACTTACTACCATGCGATCTGGTCGGCGACCACCGAGGATGAAAAGGTGGTGCTCTCGCAGCTCGGTCACACCGGGTTGGTCAGCCCGCTGAATCGTCACCGGGTCCTGGATCTCATGTACCGCGGGTTGATCATCCGCAGCCCGGCGCTGCAGCTGATGAACCGCAGCTTCGCTCTCTTCCTCCGCCAGACCGTCAGCAAGACCCAGCTCCTCGAGTGGGAGAGCGAGGAGGGGGCTTCCGTGTGGTCGATCCTACGCTGGCTGCTGCCGGTGCCGCTCCTGCTCCTGGGCGGCTTCGTCTTCATCACCCAACGGGACGTGGTGTCGTCCGCCCTGGGCTTCCTCCTCGCCGCGGCCAGCGTTGCCCCGACCCTGATCAACCTCTTCGGCTACTTCGAGCAACGCTTCGCCCAGCGGGTCGCCGAGGAGCGGGAGCGGGACCGCAAGGCGGCGTCGAAGAGATGAGCCGGGCAGCCCGCCCGGCCCCACCTCACCCACCTTCAGAGCGCATCAACATTTGGGTCCCCCGTGCTGGGGGCGTCTGAGAACTGGGGTGATTCTGTGCATCCCGGAGGGCGTTTTCAGGCTCGCAGATAGCTCCAGCATCTCCTCGTTTTCCGCCTCATTAACATTTGGGTCCCACCTACCAACATTGGGCCCCCCCTGCAGCAACTGTCTTAAGCGCGGGCTTTGGCAGATCTGGTTTTGGGGGCTCTGTCAGATTCCCCCGCTTGAGCCGATGCAGGGTGTATGCTGTCATATGTGCTAGCATGAGGCTGTGCGGATAGTCGTAGACACCAGCGTCTTCGTGAACGCCGTTCTCGGCCGAGAAGGCAGCGCTAGTCGTCAGGTGCTACGCCATTGCCTCTTGCGGGAGCTACAGCCCATGATGGGCATTGCCTTGTTCTTAGAATACGAGGATGTGACTCACCGACCGGAGCTCACGAAGAGATCTCCTCTCACGGCTACCGAGATTGATGAGCTGCTTGATGCCTTCGCTAGCGTTTGCCAGTGGACGAACATCTACTACCTCTGGAGACCGAACCTGACCGACGAAGGGGATCACCACCTCCTCGAGTTGGCCGTGGCATCCGGGGCGGAAGCCATCGTGACCCAGAACGTCCGCCACTTGCGGAGCGGCGAGCTCCAGTTTCCGCAGATCCAGATCCTTCGCCCGGCAGACTTGCTCAAGGAGCTTTGATCATGGCCACCGTCACCGTCCGCCTCCCCGACGAAAAACACGAGCGCCTCAAGCAGCTCGCCAAACGCCATGGAATCAGCTTGAACAAGCTCTTTGAGGAACTCTCCACCACGGCTCTGGCCGAGTTCGACGTGGAGACTCGGTTCCGGGCGCGGGCTCAGCGCGGATCTGCGGATCGGGGGTTGGAGCTGCTAGATCGGCTTGATCGGGCTGAGGCGAAGCAGTAGCCAAGTCTCACTCCGGAAGCCCGTCCGGGGCATACCCATTTCCACACCCCCACCCCAGATTTCTTCTCCCCCACCCCGATCCCTCAGCAACTTCTCTCCTCCCCAGACGTAACCCCACCATCCGTTCCCATCCCTTCCCGGGGCATCAGCGCTACCGAAGACAGCAATTCTTTTGTCCCGGTTTGGCGTGTTCGTAGCAGTGCAAATTTCAAAGGCCCGTAGCAGGCCGGAGGTGCTGGTCATTCTTCGGATCGGGTGATGGGGAGCTGAGCTCTCCGGAGTCGAATGCGCGAGGCTACAGTGCTGCCGGGGGAGCCGGTGGCGGAGATTACCAACAAGGAGTGCCCCCCAATGCCTCATCAGAACCTCCAGGTGCGCCTGGCGGCGCGGCCCGTTGGGCTGCCCAAGGAGAGTGATTTCGAGATCATCGAGCGACCCATTGAGGAGCCGGGAGACGGAGAGGTGTTGGTGCGCAACGTCTATCTGTCGCTGGATCCGGCCATGCGCGGGTGGATGGATGATCGCAAGAGCTATATCGCGCCGGTGAAGATCGGCGACGTCATGCGGGGTCTCACCGTCGGGGTGGTGGAGGCTTCCGGACATCCAGAGTTCGGGCCCGGGGACGCGGTGCAGGGCACCCTCGGCTGGCAGGAGTATGCGCGGGTCGAGGCCCGCGAGCTCACCCGAGTGCCGCCGGGGGTGCCCCTACGGGTCGCTTTGGGGCCCCTGGGGATGACCGGCCTCACCGCCTATTTCGGTCTCCTCGACGTCGGTCAGCTGCAGGAAGGGGATCGGGTACTGGTCTCCGCCGCCGCCGGAGCTGTGGGATCGATGGTGGGGCAGATCGCCAAGCTCCACGGCTGTGAGGTGGTGGGAACCGCTGGGACGGACGAGAAGTGTCGCTGGCTCGAGGACGAGCTGGGCTTTGATGCGGTGATCAACTACAAGACCGCGGCGCAGACCCACGACAGCCTCCATGGCGCCCTCGCCGAGGCCTGCCCCAAGGGCATCGACGTCTATTTCGACAATGTCGGCGGCGAAATGTTGGATGCGGCCTTGCGGCTGCTGCGGCGCAACGCCCGGGTGGTCATCTGTGGTGCCATCTCCCAATACAACGCCACCGAGCCGGTGCCCGGCCCGGCCAATTATCTGTCTTTGCTGGTCAATCGTGCGCGCATGGAGGGCTTCCTGGTCTTCGACTATGCCGATCGCTTCGCCGAGGGCGTGAAAAAGCTGGGGGGGTGGTTGCAGGAAGGCAAGCTGCGCTACCGCGAGGAGGTGGTGGAGGGGCTGGAGAACGCTCCTCGGGCTCTGCTGCGCCTCTTCGACGGCAAGAAGAGCGGAAAGCTGATGGTGCAGGTAGCGCCGGAGCCGGCGCCTCAGGGGTAGCTAGGTCGAGTCCGAGTGTCCCGGTTTCGGGGCTGTCCCGCACGTACTAGATAGCGCTGAAGAGGCAGTGGAGCTGTGAGGAGGAGAAGCCCCCGGATGGGGATCTTGTACCGCGGCCCTCTCCCCGGTGGCGGCCCCGTACGGGAGATCTCGTCACCGACTTGCCGCGGATTTACCTTGTTTGTTGGTTAGAATCTCGTCAGCGCCAGCAGAACCACCGGTAGTACGGTGGGCACGATGCCCGCCGTAACCCGGTGGTTTTTGCTGTCGAAAGCTCGATAGACCCATCTGGGGCCCGAACCGCTCGCCCCAGGGTTTGACCGTCCGCCGGTAGGCAGGAGCTCGCGATGCAGGTAAGCGTCAAGGATTGTTTTTCCGATCCCATTCTCAACGTCATGAACTTCCTCAACGAGGTGGTGCTGGACTATCCCCAGGCTATCTCCTTCGCCCCGGGGCGGCCCGCCGAGGATTTCTTCAACGTCGAGGACAGCCTGGGGGAGATCCAGGATTTCGTTCGCTATCGGGCGGCGCGGAAGAAGTGGAGTGAGGAGAAGGTCTACGCCGACCTGGGGCAGTACAACAAGACCAACGGCATCATCCAGGAGCTCATCGCGGAGCAGCTCAAGCTGGACGAGGGCATCGAGGTGGATCCGTCCTCGATCCTCGTCACCTCCGGCTGTCAGGAGGGCATGGCCATCCTGCTCGCCGGGCTCTTCGATCCGGCGCGAGACGTGCTGCTGTCGTCGGATCCCACCTACATCGGCATCACCGGGCTGGCGAAGATCCTCGGCGTGCCGGTGCATCCCCTGCCCTGCGGCGAACACGGGCTCGAACCGGAGGTCGTCGAACGGGCGGTGGCGGAGGTGCGGAGTCAGGGGAAGAATCCCCGCGCTCTCTACGATGTGCCCGACTTCAACAATCCCCTGGGAACCAGCATGCCTTTGGAGAGTCGTCAGAAGATTCTCGATATCGCTCGCCGCGAGGACGTGTTGGTCTTCGAGGACAATCCCTACGGGATGTTCGCCTACGATGGCGAATCCCGGCCCACCCTCAAGAGCCTGGACCGGCACCGCTCGGTGATCTATTTGGGGTCTTTCTCCAAGACTCTGTTCCCGGGCTTGCGGGTCGGCTTCTTGGTGGTGGATCAGGAGTGCCGCGTGGAGGGTTCGCCAGCGGACGCAGCCAAGACCTCGCCGCTGGTGGAGGTGCTGTCTCAGGTCAAGAGCCTGACCACGGTGAACACGCCGCCGCTGTTGCAGGCGGTGGTGGGGGGGACGTTGGTGCGGAGCGGCGGATCTCTGAAGCCGCTGATGAAGGAGAAGATCGCCTTCTACGGCGCCAACCGGGACCACATGCTGGCGGCCCTGGAGCAGCGCTTCGGCGCCGGCTCCGAGATCGCCGCCGCCGGCTACGGTGGCAAGGTGACCTGGAATCGGCCGGAGGGGGGCTTTTTCATGACTATGGACCTGCCCTTCGAATTCGATGTCCGGGCGCTGCGCACCTGTGCCGCGGAATATGGGGTGATCGTCAGTCCCGTTTCCTTCTTCGCCCTCAGCCCGGGGCGCGAGCGGCAGATCCGATTGGCCTTCAGCTATGTCACGCCGGAGCAGATCGACCAGGGCATCGAGCGGCTGGCGGGCTTCATCGGAGCGCGCCTCGAGGAGCTGGGCGAGGAAATGGGCGAGCCAGTGAAGGAGAAGGAGAGCGTGGTATGAGCTCCCAACGTTATTCGCCCCATCGTCTGTACCGGGCCATGACCGGCGCGCTGCTGCGCCGGGGGGTCTCCGAACGTCACGCCGCCTACGTCGCCGACGGTTTGCTGGAGGCGTCCCTGCGCGGTGTGGACACCCACGGCGTGCGGCTCTTCGCCACCTATCTGTCGGAGCTCGACGGCGGTCGGGCCAAGGCCCGGCCGGAGCTTTCCTGGACCTCCGGTGCGCCGGCCACGCGGGTACTCGACGCCGGTGGGGCGCTGGGGTTGGTGGCCGGGCGCATCGGCTGTGACGCGGCGGTGGAGCTGGCCAAGGAGCACGGGGTCGGCGTGGTGGTGGTGAAGAATTCCAATCACTTCGGCCCGGCCTCCTACTACACGCTGCAGATGGCTCGCGCCGGCGCCATCGGGTTCTCCTGCACCAACAGCGATGCCCTGGTGGCGCCGTTCAGCGGCCGTGACCCGTTTATCGGCACCAATCCTCTGAGTCTGGCGGCATTGGGCAATGACGGCGACACGTTCTGCGCCGACCTGGCCACCAGCCAGATCTCCTACTCCAAGGTCAAGCACAAGCTGCGTCAGGGGGAGGCGCTGGAGTCCGGCTGGGCGGTGGCGGAGGACGGCACCGACGCCGGTGGCCAGAGCGAGGGGCAGGTCGCTGCCCTCAAGCCCCTAGGGGGCTATAAGGGCCAGTGCTTGGGGATGATGGTGGAGGTGCTGTCGGCGGTGCTCGCCGGGGAGCCGTTGGACCACGAGCTTAGCCATCTCTACGAGCCCCCCTACGACCGGCCGCGGCGGGTGGCGCACTTCTTCCTCGCCATGGACCTGCCGGCGTTCACCGATCCGGACGCCTTCCGGGGCCGCCTGAGCTCCCTATGCCGTCAGGTGCGGGACCAGGACGCCGTCGGCGACGAGCCGGTGGTGGTACCGGGAGACCCGGAAGCCGCGAGCACCACCGAGCGCCGTCAGCAGGGCATTCCCCTTCTCGACAGCGAGGTGTCGTGGCTGCCCGCCGAGGAGAAGCTGGCCGAGGAGGAAGCCGCGAAGAGGAACGAGCAGCGGCACTGAGAATCCAGAGTTGTGTCCTGGATAGCCGGGATAGATCCCGGGGCGGGGCCTGGATCTGGTTCTCGAACCCTCCTCTCGGGCCGGCTCTGCTAGCATTTCGCGATGCCTGTATCTTTCCAACATCGTCTGTTCTCGATTCTGATCCTGGCCCTCGGACTGCTGCTGACGGCATGCGGCGGCGAGGGCGTCGAGCCGCCGGAGCCTTCCCCTTCGACCAGCGAAGCGCCGGTGGTTTCTTCGGACCGGGAGGAGCCGCCGAGCCAGGCCGCGACCCCGGCGGTGCTGCGGCGCGAGGACGTACCCGCTTCCATGCGCTCCTGCTTCGGCTGTCATCGGGACGTGGTGGCGGACTATCTTCGCCACGGCATGGCCGCCAGCGTCGGGCCGGTGGGAGAGCCCGAGGGCGGCAGCGTGCGCCAGCCCGCCACCGACACCACCTACGAGCTGACCTCCGGCCCCGGCGGCGCCTGGCTCACCGCTCGGCGGGATGACGGCGGCCAGCGCCGGCAGCGGCTGGTGGGGCGCATCGGAGCGGGCATCTTCGATATCTCCTGGGTCGGTGAAGAGGTGAGCCCCCACGACGGCCAGGGTACCGGCCGGCTTTTCTTCGCGCCGGTGGAGACGGTGAGTGGCCACGGCTTGGAGCTGTCTCCCTTCGAACATCACGAGGGTGCCGCGGGCCTGGACATGGCCCTCACCGCCCAATGCCTCGACTGTCACACCGTCGACCGGCTGGAGCAGCTGCCCGGCGCCGCCACCCGGGACGAGCACGTCTTCCCTCCCAACGCCCTTGGCGCCAACGCCTTCGAGCACCTGGAGCCCCTGGGCTGCGGCGTCTGCCACGGCGAGACCCAGCGCCACGTCGAGATCATGGCCGGTTTGGTGGACGACGTGGACGTGGGGGAGGTGGGGCTCCAGCGGCTGGGGCGCCTGCCCCCTGCTCAGCAGCGGGACACCTGTGCCCGCTGTCATCTCCAGGGGGATGCCCGGCTGCGGCTGGTGGAGACGGTGGACTGGGAGAAGCCTCAGGCGGGGCAGTGGCCGGTGCTGGTGCCCCAGGAGCAGGACGACGACTTCCGCTTCGTCGGCCAGCTGGAGCGGCTGGTGCTGTCGCCGTGCTTCCAGCAGTCCCCGGAGATGACCTGCACCACCTGCCACGCCGCCCACCAGGGGGTGGCTCAGCAGGGATTGGAGCGCTTGGAGGCGGCCTGCGTGGACTGTCACCAGGGGTTGGCTACCGGGCATGCCGGAGGCCTCACGGTGGAGCAGGTAGCGGGCAATCCGGCACGCACGGAGGCGGGCTGCGTGGACTGCCACGTACGCCGCAGCCAGCCCTTCGATCTACCCCACGTGCGTACCGCCGATCACTTCATCCGTTCGCGCATTCCGCTGCCGGAGGACGACATCCCTCACCGCCAATTCGCCGATCCCCAGGGGCCCTTGGAGATCTACGACGACGGCCGGCTGGCGGCAATGTTGAACGCTGCCGGCGAGGCCGCCGATGGCGAGCGCTGGCGGGCCGGGGTGACGGCCATGGGGCTGATGACCCTGGGGCGCTTCGAGGAGGCGGCGGAGCTCTTCGACCGCTTCCCGGCACCGGGGAGCGCCGCGGCGCGCCGGCCGACGGCTCCGGAGGGGCTGCCGCCGCTGGAGACCTTCGTCTCCTTCCACCAGATGCGCGCCCTGTCGTTCCAGACCCGCGGCGACCGCGTCTCGGCGCTGGCGGCCTATGACGACGCCTTGGCCCTGGACCCTTCAGCGCCGGGACCGCGGCTGGCCCGGGCCCGGCTGAAGCTGGATCTGGAGGATTTCGTTGGCGCGGTGCAGGACAGCCAATGGATCATCGACCGCTATCCCCAGGCGGAGGCGCCGTGGGATCTACGGGCCCAGCTGGCCCTGCGGCTCAACGACCCCCGGCTGGCCGCCGAAGCGCTGGAGACCTCGTTGGAGATCTGGCCGCCGCGGGCGATTCAATGGCTGCGGCTGGCCAAGCTGCAGATGGCTCTCGGCCGGCCTCAGGACGCCCGCGAATCCCTCGACCGGGCGTATTTGCTCGAGCCGTCCCTCCCGGGCCTGCAGGAGGCGCTGGAGCAGATCAGCCCCGGTGGCTGAGCTGCCGGCGCTCCGTTCTCGAGCCGTTCCGCTCTTCCTCCGAACGGCTGCGGCTTCCCCTGTCCCCAGGGGCACTCAAAGCGGCAGCTCCGCCGCGTGACAGATGGCCTGGGGCTTGCGCCCGCGGGCTGTGTGCAAGGCGCGATTGGCGTCGTCGATCAATCCTTGGGAAGGATCGTCGTCAAATCCTCCCAGGGGCGGCGCTGGCTGGGTCGCGATGCCGACGTTGAGGCTCAGCTCCGGCGGTGCCCAGCTGGCGACGACGAAGGCTCGGTGCAGTCGCTGAGCCCACACCTGGCTGCCGTCGCGGTGGGTGTCCGGGAGCAACACGGCGAAGTCGTCGCCGCGGTAGCGGGCCACGAAATCGGTCTCCCGGCCATTGGCGACCAGCAGCCGTGCCACGTGCTGGAGGAGCTGATCCGCCGCCAGAGCGCCACGCTCGTGGGGGAAGTTGTCGAACCCCACCACTTTGATCAAGAGCAGCGAGAGAGGATTGCGCAGGCGGGCGGCGCGTTTGAGCTCGCGATTGAGGTCCTGGCGGAAGCCGCGGTCGTTGGAAAGCCCGGTGAGCTCGTCGGTGAGGGCAAAACGGTCCCAGCGAGCCCGAGCCGTCTCCAGCTCCTCCGCCAGTTGGAGAGCCCGCTGCTCGAGCTCGCGGCCGGCGGTGAGCTCGTGGAGCACCAGGGTGAAGCCCAGGGTCCCGCCGTTTCCCGGAGCGGTCTCGGGGTTGTTGGTCCCACCGTGCACCGGACTGACGGTGAGGGCGGCGGCGAAGGTGTCCTTGGGGCCGCGCCGGCAGTGCACGTGGCGCTCCTCCACCCGGCCGAAGCGGGCCACTTCAGCGAGCTCTCGCCACAGGTCTTCGCCGGTGCGCCCGGCCGCGGCGGCCGCGGGGCTGGGCACCAGCCAGGCCGCCATGGTCGCTTTGCCGCGGATGGCCTCCCGTAGATCGTCCTGGGAAATCTGCAGCAGCTCCCGGGCTCGTTGGTTGACCAGCTTGGGAGTTCCCTGCAGGTCGCTGACGATGACGGCGACGCCGAGAGTCTCGAAAAGCGCCGATGGCTCCAGGGTGAGCACGTCACCGACACCCAGGTGCGGGACACGGTTCATCATCCGACTCCTGTATGATTTCCAGCAATCTCTTGAGTGCGGTCAGGTTAACACAGAGGAGTGCTGAAGCGGCGGCTGCGGAGAGCTCTCGTCACCGGCGGAGAAGAGGGCGAAGGGGCGGTGCCGAGGCGTCAATGGCACGCGCCGCTGGAGGGCTACGAAGAGGTTGAAAAGGTGCAGGCGCCAGCGCACGGACCGGATCGGTCGGGGGAAGACGTTGCCGGCGAGCAGGCTGATCAGTGCCCGGTGAACCTGGAAGGGACCCTCTTCGTTGAGCAGCAGCTCGCGGAAGGCCGGTTCGTAGAATTGATCCACCAGCCGGAAGAACGGCTTGGAGCTGCGCTCGATGTACCGCCGATAGGAACGGCGCCGCGATTCTGCGCCGGCACCGCGGCGCTGGACCAGTGCCGTCACGTGCTCCGCCGCACGCTGCGCCGACATCATGCCCATGCAGACTCCGGTGGAGAAGACGGGATCGACGAAGGTGGCGGCGTCGCCGGTGAGGAAGTACCCCGGGCCGGCGAAGGGGCGGCAGGTGTAGCTGAAGTCGGCGGTGACGTGGTTGCGCTCGGGGAAGGAGGCTTGTTCGCAGCGCTGCCAGAGGGCGGGGCAGCGGCGAACCGCCCAGCCCAGTACTTGGTGCGCCGGTACCGGCAGCTTCCGGGCGTCGCCGTGATGGAGCACCAGGCCGATGCTGGTGGTCTCGTCGTCCAAAGGAATGATCCAGAACCATCCCTCCTCGCACATGATGATGCTGATGAAGCCGCCTTCCGGGCCGGGCTGTCGGCGAACACCGCGGAAGTGTCCGTAGTAGGCGACTTTCTTGAGCCTCGGCAGAACCTGCCGGGTACCCAGATGGCGGCCCACCACCGTCGCCTGGCCGCTGGCGTCGATGAGGTATTGGCCGCGGAATTCGCCTTCCTCGGTGTCCACCGCCACGTCGCCGTCCTCGAGCCGCAGGATGGAGCGCACGGCACAGTCTTCCCGCACCTCGGCGCCGGCTTCCCGGGCTGCCTCCAGGAGCATCTCGTCGAAGGGGGCCCGGGCGAGGTTGACGGATTCCCCACAGCTTCGGCCCAGGGCGTCCCGAAACCAGATGCGCACCGGCGGATCCTCAGCGTGGCCGATGAGGAACTCGCCTCCCAGCTTGGGGACGTGGGGGATCTGCTGCAGCCGCTCCTCCAGGCCTAGCTCCCGCAGTTGTTGCAGGGTGCGCGGGAGCAGCGACTCACCGATGTGGAAGCGGGGGTGGCGATGCTTCTCCAGAACCAACGGCCGGAGGCCGGCGAGGGCGAGCTGGCGGGCGGCGAGGGCGCCGGCGGGGCCGCCGCCGACGATGATCCCATCGTATTGTGAGGCCTTCTGGGAAGCGGTCACGGAGACCCCTCGCCGCGGCCCTCCGCGGGAGACCGTTGCAGCTCCGCCAGGCCTTCGATCTCCACCAGAAGCTCGGGGCGGCAAAGATCCGCCGGCAGGTACTCGACCTCGGTGTCCGGCGAGAGACGCTGGCCGAGGAGCTCCTGCAGGGTCTCGAGATGGCGGCCTTCGACGTAGTAGACCCGCAGGTGCCGGTAGCGCGCCAGGAGCTCGTCGACGCGGTGGTCAGCGGTCTCTTCGGCGGGCCCATCTGCGGGGCCCTCAATGGGGCGGCGGTCGGGATCTTCTCCAGCCTGTACCACCGCGGCCAGGTTGGTCAGCGTCTCCTGCACCTGAGCCACCAGGTCCTGGAGGTGCACGCTGTCCTCGCCCCGCACGCTGGCGGTACCGCCCACCAAGAGCAGCGGTTCACTGCCTTCGATGTGGGGAAGACGGGTCGCTCGGGCGAAGCACGGGGGTAGGGTTCCCCAGCGTTCGGAATAGCGGTACGAGGCGACTTGCCGGGGGTTCTCCACCGGCGTTCCGGGGTGGTCGGTGGAGAGGCAGACGAGGGACAAATCCTCTTGATCGTGACCGACGCCGGAGGCGGTGGCGATGGCCTGGATGAAGCGCTCGTGACCGAAGTGTTCCAGGTAGGCGTGATAGCGGCCGAAGTTGAAGTGCATGTAGCGGTGGGGCTGGTCTCCCAGGGGCGCGAGGATCCGGGGGATGAAATTCCACAGCCGCACCGGATGGCGGTGACGCATCTGCTGCAGCTGGTGGAAGATCGCCAGGTAGCCCGCTTTGCAGGCGTCCTCGAAGGCTTGGGGCTCGAGACCGAGGGCCTCCGGTACCCGCACCTCCAGCATGGCGAAGCGTTCTCCCTGCGCGCTCCGCAGGAGCATCTCATGGCCCGACGAAAGCTGCGGTAGGGACCGCCAATCCTCTGAATTCGAGCCGGCTAGCTCATATACCCAGCTCGGCGGCGCGAAGGTCGAGAGCCCGCGGCTCTGGGCCGCTCCCGGGGCAGTCAATTTTTCCACTCCATAGCCGTGTAGCCTAGAGAAATCAGCGCGGACCGTCAAACCCGTAGGAGGTTCTGGGGGCGGTGGAGCCGGAGGCGGCCGGGACTTGGTAGGATCGAATCAGTTTGGGTTCGCCAGATAGCGACCGGATCGATCAGGAGAAGCAGGGCCTGGCTCCCTGCGGTCCGGGCAGGATGGAAGGAGACGACGATGTGGAGATTCTCGTCAGCGCAATGCCGTCCCATGCCCGTAGAGGATCGAGGCCGTTCGCGGCGTTCTAGCATCCCGGCGCTTTGCCTGATGCTGGGGCTGGTTCTGGGGGCCTTGGGGGGGATCCTCGGGGTGCCGGGTACTGCTGAGGCAACCCCTCAGGAGCCTGCCTCCCAAGAAGCTCGCACAGGGGGCGGAGCTGCCGGGCAGGAGAACCTCGGCGGGCCGGCGCTCTTCCGCGACCGAATCCAGGTCTACGTGGTCAATCTCGAGGTCTTGGTCACCGATGCCGAGGGGCAGCCGGTGACCGGCTTGCAGCGGGACGATTTCGTGGTGATGGAGGACGGCCAGCCGGTGGAGATCACTCTCTTCAACGCCGTCGAGGGCGGCCGGGCTTTGGGCGGGGCGTTGGAGAATCTGCCAGCGACGGCGGAGGCGATGGAAGAATCCGAGGTGGCGACACCCCGCGAGACTCCGGACAGCCTGATCATCTTCGTCGACGACACCAACCTGTCCATCAACAACCGTTCCCGCTTGCTGGCGCGGCTGCGGGATTTCCTCACCGAGCATTGGCGGGACGGTCTGCGGGTGATGCTGGTGAGCAACGACCGCGAGCTGGTTATCCGCCAGGGCTTCACCACCGCCCCGCGAGAAATCTTCGACTCCCTGGACCAGCTGGAAGACATGGTGGTGGAGGGATCCCAATTCAACCTTGAGCGCAACCGGCTGTTGGAGGACATCGCCGATCTCAATGTCGAAGCCGGCAGCGGCCTCTTCCACACCCGGGGCTCCGATGCGGTGACCTCCCAGGAGGAGCTGAACGAGGAGGTCACGACTCAGGCTCGGGCCCTGGTGCCGCAGATGCGGGCTCATAGCCAGCAGCGTCTCGACCAGGTGCGGCGCTCGTTGGGAGTCCTCCAGCGCTTCGTCGATACTCTCGCCGGAATTCCCGGGCGCAAGGCGGTGCTCTACGCCAGCGACGGCCTGCCCTTGCGGCCGGGGGAGGTGCTCTTCGAGGCCTGGGCGGAGCGGGTCTCCCAGATGGCGGGTCTCTCTACGACCTTTTCCGCCGGCCTCGAATCGGGCCGCTACGACGCCACCAGCAAATTGGTGGGGGGGGTGGCCGACGCCAATGCCGCCGCCATCACGTTCTACACCCTCAGCGCCGCCCCACCCTCGACGATCCGCGGCGCCGACCGGGGCCGAGGGATCTGGTCGGCCCGGCTGGCCTCGCTGGAGGAGCAGGGGCGCCACGATTCCATGCGGCTGATGGCGAACGCCACCGGTGGCCGGGCGGCGCTGGCCGGCGGCGTCCTCGACTCGACCCTGGTGAGTGTGCTCCAGGACTTCGACTACCGCTATTCCCTGGGCTACGAGTCGAAACCGCGGGTGGAGGAGGAGCCGCGGCGCTTCCGGGTGGGGCTGCGAGAGGCGCGCAAGGGTTGGGAGGTGCGCTACCGCACCAGCTACCAAGACAAGAGCGCCGACGAGCAGGCGGTGGAGCGGACTCTCACCGCCCTGGTGCTCCCCGGCGAGGAGAATCCTCTGGGCGTCGAGCTCGAGGTGGCGGAGATGAAGGCCCGGGAGGACGGCAGCTTCGAGGTGCCGTTGCTGGTCCACGTACCGCTGGCGAACCTGGTGCTGATCCCCGGCGAGGCGCACCACGAGGCCCAGGTGTCCATGTTCGTGGCGGCCCGCGACGAGCTGGGCCGCACCTCGCCGGTGAATAAACATCTCTGCCCGGTGCGCATCGTCAACTCCGAGCTGCTGGTGGCCCTGGGGCGCTCCGCGGCCTGCGGCATGCGGCTGCAGATGCGCGAGGGCAGCCAGCGGCTGGCGGTGTCGGTGCAGGATGAGCTGGCCCAGGTCCATTCCACCGTAGCGCTCAACGTGGACGTGCCTCCACCGGCTGCGGAGACCGAAGCTGCGTCTCCGGAAGCCACCGGTGATCCGTCCCAGGGTGGTGCCGGCGGCGTGACCCAGGAGGGAGACCGCTGAAGTCTCTAAGAAGTCTTCTGGCCGTTGACCGCCTCGGGTTGCCGATTTGCCTGTGGTTCGTCCTGATCTTGCCGGGGTGGACGCTCCCGGCGGCGGCTTTGCCGGAGATCGAGTCGGTGGCTGCCGGAGGCCTCGACACCCGGGCAGCGGCGCTCTTGCTCAGCGGTCAGGAGGGCGGCGACCTGCCCTCTGCCGTGGCGGCTTTTCCGCGCCCTGCTGAAAAGAGCGGTGCCGGCGGAGTGGACCTGATAGTAGACCTGGCCGGTGGTGGCTTGCTCGAAGGGTTGGCGGAGGATCAGCCCCTCATCGTCGAGATCTACGCCTATGCCCTCGACCAATCTTCGGAGCACGGTGGCCCGGGGAGCAGCCCGGGCAGCGGCGGTGGAGTCCGCGGTTACCTCACCCAGGCCTTCTTCATCGAGGATGAGGAGCTGCGCTCCCAACTAGCCAGTGTAGGAGTCAAATTCCTCGGTCACCTCCCACTGCCTCCGGGCACCTACAGCCTGCGGGTGATGGTCCTCCACCGCCGCGCGGATCGATTCAGCCTGGAAGTCTTGCCGGTCAGGGTGCCGGGGCTCGAAGCGCCGGTTCAGGAGGTTGTTGCGCCGCAAGCCGGCGAGGCCGCTGCCGGGGCATCGGAGGAGATCGAGTCGCCAGCCCCACCTCCGCCGCCGCCTCCTCCTTTGGGGCCGCGGCCGCGCACCGCAGAGGATCCCATGTTGCTGGAGTCTGCCGAACCGTGGATCTTGGTCCGGCGGTCGGGGATGAAGAGTCCCGGTGCTGCTCCCTGGGTGGTGGGCCAGCAGCGGTGGGTGCCGGCGGCGCGGCCGGTACTGGCCGGTGAAGAGCCACGGCCCGTTCTCTCCACGAATCCGGATCTTTCACTGCGCATCCTCGATCCCGTGGACCGCCAGGTGCTGTGGCAGGGGACGGCGGTGGCGAAGAGCGAGGCGGAGGGCGATGAGTTTGCCGGGCGGCGGTGGCTGGAGCTCCCGGCCACCGGTTTGGGGCCCGGAGAGTATCTGTTGCAGGCGGGAGAGGAATCGCAGGAAGCGGAGCCGCTGGAGGTGCAGATCGCGACGGTCGGGCCGGGCATGGCAGGGGAGGAAGGGGAGGGCCGAGGGAGAGTCGGGCCATGGTTCGCTCTGCAGCGCGGCCGTTTGGACACAGTGGCCAGCGCGGACCTTGGAGCGCCCCCCGCTGCTGATCCGGTGGGAACTCCCGAGGACGGTTCCCGAGCGATTCAGCAAGCATATCTGGAAGCGCTCTTGGCCCTTGGGGGCGAATTGCCGGGAAGTGAACGGACTGGCAGCGAACAGACGGGGACAGCCCGGGAGACGGTGGCGGCCTTCGAGCGGGCTCAAATGGCCGGTGGCACGCCCCGCCGGCAGAATCGCCTGGCGCAGGCGGAGGTTCAGGCGGTCCTCCAAATGGTGCAGCTGGCCAACGGTGATTCGACGGCGGTGGCGACCCTCGTCTGGCTCCACGAACAGCTCTATCGGGACTACCACCACCGGAAGGAATACCTGCTGGCGGTGCACTCTCGGTCCCAGGTGCTGCGCCTGGGGCAGATCTACGTCCAGCGCACCCCCGATGGGCGTGAGGCAGGCCGGACTCTGGCGGCCGCTTTGGTGAGCATGGCGGGCTATCTTCAGGAGGTGGGCTCCAATCTGAGCGCCGCTCAGACCTACGATCAGGCTCTGGAGTTGAGTCGGGACTACCCACCGGCACTCCTCGGGCTGGCGGTGCTGCGGGAGGCTTACGGTGAGTATGACGAGGCGGTGAAGCTCCTTCGCCGGATGATTCGCAGGCAGCCGGAGAACTCCGAGGCGCGGCTGCGGTTGGGGGTCAACCTGCGGCGTTCCGGCAATTCTCGGCAGGCTGACGAGATCCTGCGCCGGTGCTTGGGGGAGGACAATCCGCGGTGGGTGCGCACCATCGCGTATCAGGAGCTGGCGGAGCTGGCGGTGGCGGAGGAGCGGCCGGCGGAGGCGGTGGAGCTGCTGCGTCAGGGACTTGCGGAGCTGCCCGGTGAGGCGCGGCTGGCGATCCAGCTAGCGGCGGTCCTGGACCGCTTGGGCCGTTCCGCTCAGGCTTCGGCGGTGCTCGAAGACATGGAGGCCTTGGGTGTGAGCCGACGCCCATCGGCGCGCTTCCGCTACGGCCGCTGGCCTCGTGCCAGTCTATTGCAGGCCCGCCGTATGCTCCGAGAGCAGGGGCGGGAGCACTTGCCCCGGATGGTGGATCTGGTGGAGCGGCTGGTGCGCTACCGCCAGGGAGGTGAGGACGGCGAGGAGGCATCACCGTGATCTCAATTCTTCAAACTGGCCCAGCGCGCCGTCGGCCGCGGCTCGGCGGCCTTCTCGGCACCGCAGCCTTGCTTTCCACCGCACTGCTCGCCCCAGATCTGGCCCTGTCCTCCGCGGCCTTTGCGCAGGCTCCTGCAGGGACTCCGCCAGAGGCAGCCAAATCCAGTCCGGTGACCGTCACCCTCGACAGCCCCAACGCCTTTCAGCCCGCCTTTGGCGAGGTGGTGATCGATGCGGTGGCGGTATCGGAGCAGCCGGTGGAGCGGGTGGTCTTCTATGTCGACGGTTTGGTGGTGGGGGAGACCCGCGAGCCGCCTCACCGGTTGACCGTGGATTTGGGGGACGACGTCGACTCCCACCGCTTCGAGGTCTTGGCCTACGGCGCCGACGGCACCACCGGCCGGGCGGTGATGACCACCCCCGGGATGCGGGTGGACGCGGAGATCTCGGTCCAGCTGCAGCAGCTCTACGTCACCGTCACCGTTGATGGAGAGCGGGGGCAGGACCTGCAGGCAGAGGACTTTGTCGTTCTCGACGAGGACAAACCTCAGACCCTGGTGACTTTCGCCCGGGGAGATATCCCATTTACCGCCGTGGTGTTGTTGGACTCCAGCTCGAGCATGGCCGGGGGCAAGCTGCAATCGGCGCTGCAGGGGGCTCGAACCTTCTTCGACGGCATGCAGCGGCTGGACGAAGGCAAGCTGGTGGTGTTTTCCGACCGGGTGCTTCACAGTACCCCGTTCACCACCTTCCCGGAGGTCCTGTCGGCGGGGTTGGGACGGGTGCGGGCGGAAGGGGGCACCGCCCTCAACGACCATCTCTACGTTTCGTTGAAGCAGCTGGAGCAGCGGCAGGGGCGCCGGGTGGTGGTGCTGCTCTCCGACGGCGTCGACTCCCACAGCGTGTTGGCCATGGACGATGTCCTACGGCTGGCCCGGCGCAGCCAGGCGCTGATCTATTGGCTGCGTCTGCCCTACCGTGACGGCGCCACCGCCGGCTCGCCGCCGGCTCTCACCACTCCGTGGCGCAATAGTGAGAGCTACGCTCAGGAGTTCGAGATCTTGGGAGAAACGGTGGCGGAGAGCGGTGGCCGCATCCTCGACCTGGCGTCGGTGGCGCAGGTCTCGGAGGCTTTCAGCGAGATCCTCGCCGAGCTGCGCGAGCAATACGTCCTCGGCTATTACCCCACCCGCTCCCTCAAGGACGGCAGCTGGCGCGAGGTCGAGGTACGGGTCCGCCGCCCCAAGGCCGAGATCCGCAGCCGCGGTGGCTACGTCGATCAGTAGCCCGCTTCTGCTCCCGGATCCCAAGCATAAGAAAAGGGGGCCCGAAGGCCCCCTCATCAACTAACGGCTAGGTACGGACGTCAGAAGCTGACGCGCGCGCCCAGGTAGTAACGACGCGGCGGCACCCAGGCGATGGAATCGCCGAACTCGGTGAGGCCGGTACCGGCCACCAAGTCCTCGTTACGAATGGCGCCCTGGTCGTCGAAGACGTTGAAGATGTCGAGGAAGAACTCACCCTCGAAGCGGCCGAAGTTGCGGTTGTATTGAACGCGCAGATCCAGCTGATCCCAGGAGGGGTTCTCGATGCTGCCGACGGCGTCGGGGGCCAGCCAGCGAGTGTCGATACCGGCGAACTCGAAGGTCTCGTCGGCGTCGACGCGGATGGGCAGGTTACGCCGGGAGGCGAAGAAGGTCCGGCTCGCCACGGTGCCCGAGTTCCAGCGGTAGGTACCGCCGAGCTGGATGCCGTTGTTGAAGCGATAGGACGCAGCCGCCTTGACCAGGTGCTCGATGAGGCCGGGCTGACGGCCCTGCTGATTCGGCGCCCGGGGATCCAGGAAGAGCACGTCGCCCTGGAAGTCGGCGTTGGAGTCGGAGTTGGTGTTGCCTTCTCCGTCAGCGTAGTTGTAGGAGATCAGCGCCTGCCAGTTGTTGGAGTAGCGCTTGCGGAAGATCAGCTCGATCTCGTCGCGATCCCGCTCACCGCCGGCCAGCGTCGCGATGACGAAGTTGGAGCCGGGGTTGGAGTCGTAGCCGAAGTAGTCGAAGCCGAGCCACAGGCTATCCGGGTGATCGATGGGACCCGGGTACCGGGTGCTGCCATCGGAGGCGAAGGCGTAGAGGGCGAGGTCGTAGTCCTCGATGATGTCGCGGGTCTCGCGGCGGATGAGGTTGGCCTCGAAGCTCATGGAGCGACCCAGATCGATCTGGTAGCCAATCTGGTAGTCGTTGGTGTACGGGGTCTTGGTGGTGGGCGCGAAGAACGCGTCCTGCACCTGCGGGCCACCGCGCACGCGGTAGGTCACCCAGCTCTCGATGGGCGCGACGTAGACCTGCTCTTCGAGGATGGAACCGGTGAGGGTTCCGGCGAAGTTGGTCAGGTTGTTGCGCACCGGGTCGTAGTACCGGCCGTAGTAACCGGAGATCTTCTGCTTGCCGTCGCCGAGCACGTCGAAGACGAAGCTGACGCGGGGAGCGTACTCCCAATCGAAGGTGAAGATGTTCTCGCCGGTGGTGGCGAAGTGCTCATACTTCTCGGCACGGACGCCCAGGTTGACCGTGAAGCGGTCGGTCTGGAGCGTGTCCTGCACGTAGAAGGTGTTGCCCTCGGACATGGTCTCTTGGGGACCCAGGGAGGACTGCAGGGTGCGGTCGTAGTTGACCAGTCCGTCGGGGTTGCCGCTGGTGCTGGTGTAGCGCAGGTTGGCGGCGACCTCTTCCGGGGTCAGCGTGCCGTCACCGTTGGCGTCCAGGGCGGCGTAGATGGCGTCGCGCTGGGCGCTGGAATTGACACCGTCGATGAAGCCACCAAAGTCGCTGACGTTGGTGGGATCGAAGGCCAAGGAGGTCCAGGATCCGCTGGCGATGTCACCAGCGCTGATGCCGGCGCCGATGTAGCGGCCCGCCAGGGACTCGTAGGTGGCGCCACCGGGGATGATCCGGTCGCGGAAGTTGATGTGCTCCTGGTAGTCGTAGCCGGCCTTGAGGGTGTGATCGCCCCAGCCGGTGCCGAAGAACCACTCACCGGAGATCTTGATGAACTCGTTGTCGCGCTCATCGATCTGGTTGTTGCCGAAGCCGCCGAGCTGCTCGTCGGCCAGGGTGCGGTCGTCGCCTTCCTGGAAGAGGACGTCGTTGCGCGGATCCTGCACGGAGGCGAAGGTGGAAACCTCACCGTTGTGCTTGCCGACGGCGGCGTCGACGAAGAAGGAGCCGAAGACCTGGGAGTAGTTGATGATGTAACGGTCACCACCGGCTTCCCGGGTGAAGTCCTGGCTGTTGGAACGGTCGGCTTCGAAGGAGCCGTCCCGATCTTCCGGATCGCTGAGGAAGGTACCGGTGAGCTTGATGCTGTCGGTGGGCGCCCAGCTTAGCTTGCCGAAGGCCTGATCGGACTCCTCGGTGACGGTACGCAGGAAGGCGCCGGTGTCGCGGCTGATGACGTCCTCTTCACGGTTGAGGAGGCGGTAGGAGCCGAAGAACCAGGCCTTGTCGCGGACGATGGGACCGCCGATGGTGAAGGCGGTGTCGTAGGTGGAGAAGCTGGCGTCGGGCAGGTTCTCGTTGTCTTCCACCAGGCTGTCGTTCTGGAAGTAGTAGTTCAACGAACCGGCGAAGTCGTTACCGCCGCTCTTGGTCACCACGTTGGAGACCAGGCCCGGGGCGCCGATGAACTCCGCCGGGATGCCGCCGGTGAGCACCGACTGCTCCTGGATGATCTCGGTGTTGAGGTTGGCGCCGAAGGTGCCCTGCACCGGGTCGGTGACGTTGATGCCCTCGATGTAGTAGTAGTTGTCGCGGGAGACGCCCAGCTCACCACCGATGTCGCGGTAGTTGAGGCCGGAGCGGGCCGCCGGGTTCTCGGACCGGTTGTTCGGGTCCGGGGGCAGCACGCCGGGCACCAGCTGCAGGTAGCTCTGGTAGGAGCGGCCCGTGGGCAGGGACTCGGTGAGCTCGAGGGTGATGTCCTGGCCGGTGACGGCGCTGGTGACGTCGACGATGGGGCTCTCCGCGGTAACGATGAGCTCTTCCTCGACGGCGCCCAGGGTCAGGCTGACGTTGAGCGTGGTGGTCTGGCCGGCGCGGACGAGAACGTTCTCGTTACGGGCGCCGTTGAAACCTTCCAGGGTCGAGGTGACCGTGTAGTCGGTGGAAGGCTGCAGACCCGGGAGGGTGGCCACACCCTCGGCGTTGGTGATCGCAGTACGGGTGCCGAGGACGTCCGGCGCCGATGCGGTGACCGTCACGCCCGGCAGACGGCTGCCGTCCTGGGCGGTGGCAACCACCTGGATAGTGCCCGCGCTACCTTGGGCGAAGGCACTGCCTCCTGCCACCAAAGCCAGCACCAGGCCGACAATGAGAATGGATCGTTTCATGGGTTTGTCTCCTCTGTCTCCTCAAACAATTGTTGGATTTGCCGGTCCCTGGGAACTCAGCACTCATTCCAATCCGTCGGCTGGGTCCGTCGGCCCGTTCCGTGGTTTGCAGTCCCTCGGGATTGGTGCCTCCGGTCATCTTGCCGCCGGACGGGTTGAAAAGAGCGCCGCCAGGGGAGCCCGAAAACCTTTTGCCATCTAGAGCAGCAACAATTGTACCACCTTTGTTACGCCAGAGGTCATGGCGAGGCTCTCCCGCGGCCTGCCGCCGGTAAAGGCCGGCGAGGCTTTGTTTCCAAGCATTTGGGATGGGGTGCTCTGGGCTCCGGGGGTGCTTCGGAGCGACTGCGGCTCAACGCCGGAGGCGTCTTGGTCAGCTTCGGTTCAATTGCTTGAAATATCCATCCAAAATCTTGAACGGAGAGGGCTGGGCGGACGCTGGAGCGAACTTGAGAGCCGGGTCTCAACGGCCCTTTTCGAGCGCCCGCAATTGTTCCCGGATGCGCTCCAGCTGCTCGAAATCCTCCGCCAGGCGCAGCGCCTGCTCAAAGCTTTGGCGCGCCTTGCCGCGCCGGCCCTGAGAGGCGTAGACCTCCCCCAGAGTGGCGTGGAAGAGAGCTTCGTCGGGCATCAGCTGGAGAGCCTTGAGCAGGTGCTCGGTGGCGGCGGTGAGGTCTCCCACCCCGCGAGCCCGAACACCGGAGCGGAAGTGCTGGAAGGGATTGCGGCGGCGGTGGCCGGCGGCTTCCTCGAGGTGCGGCTCGGCGGCCTCGGGCCTGCCCTCGGCGAGGAAGAGAGCTGCGAGGTTGAGGCTCGCGGTGGGCTCGTCCGGTCCATGGACCAGCGCTTGGCGATAGCTGTCCTCGGCTCCCCGCAGATCGCCGGTCTTGCGCAGGGCGACACCGCGGTTGACCCACGCGGCGGCGAAAGTGGGGTCGAGCTCCAGGGCCTTGGCGAAGTAGACGCGGGCCGACTCGACGTCGCCGTCGGCGAGGATCTCCGCTCCGCGGTTGTTGTAGAAG